>NZ_JBFABA010000005.1:0-128071 GCF_040640115.1 Micromonospora sp. NPDC023644
GCGCCCTCCGCGCCCTCCGCGCGTCGGGCCGCGCCCCCCCCCCCCCCCCCCCACCCCCACCCCCCCCCCCCCCGCCCCCGGGGGGGGGGGGGGGGGGGCCGCCCCCCCCCCCCCCCCACCGCATCTCTGGGATCAGGCGCCCACGCTCTGGCCGAAGGTGGTCTCTTCCATGTCGGTCTCCTTTCTCCTCGTCGTCGGGTACCGGCTTACGCCGGTTCCCTTACCGGCCCAGCCGCACCGTGGTGGGCATTGTCGGGCCGAGTCCCAGGCCGATGCGTTGCACGCGGACCAGCTCGTCCGGGCCGCGTTGGTACACATCGGAGTCGTGGTAGAGCCGGGTGCCGTCCCGCCTGTCGACGACGCTGGCGACCAGCAGCAGACCGCCCTCGACCAGTCCGCGCCCCAGGTTGGCGAGGGCGTGGGTGATGGCCTCGTCGGTGAAGTACGAGTCGGCGTCCACGTCCGGGCGTAGCCGCCGGTACAGCAGCCCGGCCACCCGGATCAGGTGCGCCGGCCGCGGGTCGGACGCGAAGACGTCGTGGCTGTCGAACCGCAGGTCGACCCTGGCGATCCCGGCGGGGGGCGGTGTCGGGTCGAGCCACCGGAAGCCCGCCTGGGCGCGCTGGTTCGGACCCCAGCCCGCGAAGCGGTTCCGAGCGGCCTCCCGCCTCGCCGCCGACTCCGGTGCGGCCGGATCCAGCTGCACGCCGTCAGCCCACAGCCACACGGTGGCACCGTTCGCGTCCACCACCGCGACCGTCTCCGGGTCGAGCCACACCTCGTAGAAGTCCATGTTGAGGTCCCGGCCGTGCACCTCGACGTCCCGGTCACCGACGGCCGCCGCGACCGCTGCCGCCAGCTCGACCGTGATCAGGCCGTCCGCGACCGCCTCGTCCACGATCCGCAGCCGGCCGGACGCGCAGGCCGACCGCCACGCCCCGAGGTCGACACCCCGGTACCGGGACAGCGCGGCGGTTGCCGGGTCCAGCAGCCGGAACCAGTCCGAGACAAGGGCATCGAGCTGGTGGTAGCGCCCCCGGTAGGAGCTGCGTCGCACCGGGTTGACCGCCCGCTCGCTGGTCGTCACCAACGTCGCCCGGCCCAGCACGTGGTGCGCCCGGGCGAGCCGTTCCACGACCACCGGATCCGTCGCCGACGCCACCGCTGCGGCCAGCGCGCGCAGCAGCAGCGGCGAACGCAGCGACACCCCGACCCGGCGCATCGTACGGTCCGCGACGGCCGGTTCCGGACTCCCCAGCCGCCAGACGACACTGTCATGCTCCGCTGCCAGCCGGTCTGCCGCCGCCAGTCCCGACAACTGCCCGAGCTGCCCCGCGACCTCCTCCACGTCGTCGCCGGCAGCGACGAGGGCCGCGCACAGCTGCCAACGCGGTGCCGGCGACGCCGACCGGAGCAGGGCCGCCGCGGCCCTGGCGACACACCACAGGCGCCGTACCCGGGTGACCGCCGTCCAGCCCCCGGCCGCGACCGCTTCCGGCACCGGAAGATCACCCGGACCGGCCGCACCCGACTGCTCCGCCACCAGCCGCAGCTGGTCGTGCGCCGACCCCGGGCCGACCGCCGCGGCGCAGCGGGCGACGTGCCGGGCGGCCCGGATCACGTCGACCCAGACCTCCAGGTCCTGCGGGCGCGGCGCGACCCCGTCGGTCGACACCGTGACGCCGGTGAGCCGACTGAGCAGCGTGAGCGTGGCTTCGGTGGTCACGAGTCGAGAGAGATCCCGTGGGCGGCGAGGTCCTCACGCAGCCGGGCTGCGGCGATCTGCGCCCGAGTCTTGACCTTGGTCTGCGCGACGAAGCCGAAGTCGGGCAGCTGCGAGGGATCCACACCCAGGTGTACGTCCAGCTCGCAGTAGTGCAGGCTCACGTACGGCACCCGTTCCTGGCGGGCCCGCTCGACGACGGCCGGGGTGAGGTTCCCCGCGATTCCCCACTCGCAGTCTGCCGGCACCCGGTCGCGGACGAACCCGACGGCCTGCCACAGGGCAGGATGCAGCTTCATGTCGTGCGTGGCCCGGCTGGCGCCGGTCAGCAGGGACGACAGGTCGTTGAACCCGAACATCACGTTGCTGGCACCGGCCGCGACGATCCGTTCCACGTCGAGCACCGCCGAGGGGATCTCCAGCATGCTGCCGATCCGGTTCGGCCAGCCGACCTTCTCCAGCAGGTCGACGCCCCGGCCGAACTCGTCCGCGTCGATGACGAAGGGGGTGATGATGTGCAGGTTGCCGCGCCGCTGGGCGACCTCGGCGACCACCTCCAGCTCCATCACGTAGGCCTCGGGGTGGGCCAGGCCACGACGCAGGCCGCGCAGACCCTTCATCGGGTCCGCCTCCTTGATGACCACGTCGACGCCGTGCAGCGTGTTGACCTCGTCGGTGGTCATCTCGGTCGTCCGGTACCAGACCGGGAGCGGGTCGAACAGCTGGCAGACCTCGTCCAGGTAGGCGGCCACGCGCTCCCGGCACGCCGCGACGGTGATGTACTCCTCGTGGCTACGCAGCAGGTACTCGCCCCGGATCAGCCCGACCCCGACGAACCGGTCCCGGATCAGCTCCGGCGGCAGCTCACCACTGAGACTCAACCGCAGTTGCACGTCGTGCTCCATTCTCGTCACCACCTGCTCAGCCAGACATCGTCGGAGCCGACCCACCCCATCGCACCGAACAGTCCGACGCCGTCCGTGGAGTCCGTGATCGCCGCGGCCCGGCCGGAGGCGTCCGCCAGCAGCCCGGTCACGCAACTGCTGGCCAGGCCACAACGCCGCGCCCGGGCCAGGACGGCGACACCGCAGACCAACGTGGTGATCCCCGCCCCCAGCAACCCGTCCGGCACCCGTTGGGCGCTCGCGGTCGCCACCACCGCGCGGGAGCACTCCTGCACGAACGAGTGCCGCCACGACGGGTGCTCGCGGGCGCTCGGTGGCAGCACCGTCACCCCGCAGGCCCGGTGAAGCGCGCTCATCTGCTCCCACTCCGAGGGCTGCGGGGTCCGCACCGCCGCGCCCCGGGGCGCCGGGGGAGCGGTCGAGGGTTGGCGCCACAGCCGAAGCCGTACGGCCTCGACCGTGGTCACCGACGGCGGCAACGGCCCACCGAACGACAGGACCCGCGCGCCGGTGTGCACGATCTTGCGCAGCAGGTCCACCGACTCCGGGGCGAGCCGGTGCGGGGCCACCAACAACGACCGGTGGTGGGACGCCACACCGGGGGCGAGCAGGTCCGGGAAGCTCATGTCATTCCCCGATCAGCGCGAAGATCTCCTCGCGCGACAGGGCGAGGAACTCCTCTTCTTTCATGATCCCGAGCTCGGCGATGCGTTCGGCGGCCCGGGCTCGAACGGTCTCGGCGACCCGCTCCAGCCCGCCCGCCGGGTGCAACCGGTCCAGCAGCTCCCGGGACTGCCGCAGATGCAACGTCTCGTCGGTGCAGATGAAGTCGAAGACGTCGGCGGTCCGCTGGTCACCGGCGGCGTGGGCGGCACGGGCCAGCGCGCGCATCGGTCCGATGATCCCCAGCTCACCGAAGAGGGTGATCTGGGCCCACGGGTCGTAGCCGTCCATCCCGGCCCTGACCTTGATCCCGATCAGGCTGCACGAGAACGCGTACGGGTCCAGGCCGCGCTCGCGCAGGACGAGGTCACCCGTGGCGGCGTGCCGGGCCTCGTCCCAGGCCAGTCGGGCCAGGTGGGTCAACGCCTCGATCGGCCCCTTCCGGATGAGGTCGAAGATGCTCAACGCGAACGTCTCGATCGCGTCGATCTCGTCCCGGTTGACCCGGAGCAACTCGATCAGGTCCGACTCGTACGGGCTGTCCCCCTCCACCCAGTCCGCGCTGCGCCGGTAGTCACGGGTGTGCGAGAAACTGTGGAACCGCTCGTCGCGGGCGCCGTCGCGGGGGCGCACCGGCCACGGTTCGGAGTCGTCGGCCACGGTCTCGTCGAGTGCGCGGGCCGCGTCGGCCCAGCTCCCGTCGGAGCAGGCCGCGGCGACCGCGGCGTCCCCCCACCGCCGGACGTGGCGCAGCTGCTCGTCGGCCCGCCGGACCAAGTCGGCGGTGGGCCCGTCGAGCAGCGTGTCCACCTCGCCGCGCAGCCCCTCGAACTCGCCGGCCAGCCGGGGCAGCCAGTACCCGTAGATCAGCCCGACGCGCAGGGTCGCCGCGTCCGCCGCCAGGGTCGAGGTGACCTGCCGGCGGTGCCGGGGGCTCAGCTGGCGGGTGTCCGGGGCGGAGCCCAGCTCGTGCAGCCGTTCCTCCAGGTCGGCGGCGATGCCGACGAGGATGTGCAGGTGCTCGCCGGCCGCGAGCTTGAACTCGAACTGCGGCACGTCCAGCACACTGGCGCTCAACGCGCTCACGGTCGACCAGGTGGTCGCCGCCAGCCCGGCCAGGCGTCGGCGCGACAGGTCCCGGCTCCAGCCGGGCGTCGTGGTCAGCGCGGCGGGCCAGGGCAGTCGTGGGATGGCGGTCATCTCGTCCTCTCCAGCACGTCGCGGCAGGCCCGTACGAAGGCCGTCGCCAGTTCCCGGACCACCGGGGCGGGCTCGATCCCCACACTGACCCGGACGAACGCCTGCCCCGCCGCGGTGTTGAGCGCGTCGCGGCCGTACGACCTGGCGGTCGTGGCGGTCCATCCGAACCCGGCCCGGATCCGCCGGCCGCCGACCAGTTCCTGCCAGCGGCTGACGCATTCGCGGTGGGCCTGGTCCGCGTCCCGCTCGGCCACCGGCAGCCGGACGTAGCACAGCGAACCGGGCGCGGACTTGCCGAGCTGTTCGCGCAGTGCGTCCCCCGCTGCCGGCACGCTGGCGGCCGAGGTGACCGTCAGGGCCGGCAACGAACCCAGGACCTCCACGAACTGCGCGGTACGTTCGGCGTGCAGCGAGATCCGCCGCGCCGACGTCAGGATCTCTCCCACCCGCAGCCGGTGCAGGGCCCGCCCGGTGAGCTGCTGGCCGGTCCGCCGCGCGGTCAGCCGGGCGGCGGTGATCGCCTCCGACCACCCGTAGAGGACTCCCGAGCTGGCCTGCCGGGTGAGGTACTTCGCCCCGGACTCGACCGCGATCAGCGGTGCCGTGGTGGACCCGCGCAGCCCTTCCGGGACCCCGTGTCCCACCGTGGAGATGTCCAGCACCAGGGGGATCCCGCAGCTGAGCGCCGTGCTGAGCGCGGGGATGTCGCAGGCCGGCCCGTTCAGCACCGTCTCCAGCAGGATGGCGTCGGGTTGGTGGGTCGCGACCGACGCCGTGATCGTGGCCGCGTCGGTCAGGTCGACCGGCACGGCGGCCACCCCGGTGGGCGCCAGCACCTCCTGGAGGTAGTCCGACGTCTCGAAGTACGCCCGCTCGTGCACGAGGAGCCGGCTGCCGGGCGGTAACCGCAGCGACCGCAGGGCCACGTCGATCGCCGACATCCCGGTGTTCACGAGCACCGCCTGCTCACAGCCGTAGGTGGCGGCCAGCGTCCCCTCCAGGCGGCGGCGCAGCCCGTGCTCGTAGCTGTCCCAGTAGGTGGCGAGGCTGTCGCCGGTCTCCTGACGGGCCGCGTCGGCCCAGAACTCGTCCATGTCGCGGTAGGCCGCGGCCAGCGCGTACCCGTCGTCGAGCATCGTGGCCAGCAGGTTCCGGGCCCGGCGGTAGGTGGCGAGCGCGGTGTCGAAGTCGGTGGCGGCGGGCACAGCTCCGGCCAGCCGCACCACCTCCTCGGCGCGTGCCGGGTCCAGGGCGAGATCCGTGGTCAGCGTGCGCACCTCGGCGCCCAGGTGTCCGGCCAACTGGTCCAGGTACGCCAGGCTGGGGTCGGCCCGGTCGGCCACCGCGCCGCTCACCGGGCCGTCCGTTCCACCAGGAACAGGTCGTACGGGAACGGGATCCCCGGCATCGCCGCCCGCTGCCCGACATGGGTGACCGTCCCGTACTCGCTCAGCGCGGCCATCCATCCCTCCCGGGTGCGGTGCTGCGGGACGCAGGGGACGTCGAACGTGTTCAGGCACCGGTTGAAGAACTCGTCGACGAGCAGGTGGAACTCCTCGTCGTTCTCGGCGTCCAGGCAGTTCTCCGCGACCAGCCAGCGCCGGCAGTCCAGGGCCGCCAACTGCTCCAGCAGGGGGCCGAAGTCCCGCTCGTGATGCAGCACGGTGCCCAGGAACGCGGTGTCGAACGCCTGACCCCGCAGTCCGCCGAGCTCGTCGAGGTCGATCACCGGAAAGTCCAGCCCGGCCCAGTCCGTCTGGTACGCCGAGCGGCGTTCCACGGCCACCGCCGGCTGCCCGCCGATGCGGGCGAGTCCCCGGGTGAGGGTGAAGTCACCGGCGAGCACGTCCAGCCACGGGGTCCCCAGGTGCGGGGCGATCCACTCGGCCGCGACCGCGGACCGCCCCTCGGCGAACACCTTGTTCCAGCGGTCCCGGATCCCGGTGTCGACCAGCAACTGCGCCGCCGCCGGCGAGTCCATGCCCTGCTGCCTCAACAGCAGGGTCAGCAGACGGGCGGTGCCGACCGCGTCCTCCACGTCGAACCCGTCCCGGTCCCACAACCGCACCAGCCGCGACCCGAAGCGGGTCAGCGCCTGTTCGGAGTAACCGAGAGGTTCTTCCATGAGTTCCCCCATGCCAGCGCCCTCACTACTTCGCCGGGGCCATCCTGCCCGGATCCGCGATGGCGGCGACCACGTCCGCGACGAGCCGGTCGGCCGCGCCCGGGTCCAGCCCTTTGCCCACGTCGTGCAGGAAGGTGAGGACGTAGTCGACGGTGGCCCGCTCGTAGGGCCAGTCGAACTTGGTGCAGAGGGTCAGCGCGGCGAAGTCCTCCGGGTGCCGGACCTCGTCGGCCCAGGCGCCGTACTCGCTCATGGTCCGCGAGAGCAGCTCCTCGCCCTCCCGGGTGTACCCGCCGGTCCGGTCGAAGACGTCGGCGACGAGCGTCTTGGCGTACGCCGGGTCGGCGAGCTTGGCGAGTTCCCGCTTGAGGTCGTCGTAGCGTGGGGTGTCCGCGACCTCCATGCCGATCCGCAGGTCCAGGGCGCACTCCGCCGCGGTGTGGCCGAAGTCCCGCTCGAGGTGTTCGCGGGTGTCGCTGAGCCGCGGGTCGTTCTCGGCGAGCCCCATGCTCAGCGCGTTGTCGATGAACGAGTCGAGCTGGGCGCCGATCCGCGGGGCCTCGTCGTACGCCCAGCCGATGCGGTGCCGCTGCGGGGTCAGGGTGTTGCCGTGGTGGATCACCCAGTCGGTGATGATGTGCCCCTGGATGAGTTTCTCCGTCGGGTTGACCTCCTGGTGGATGTCTTCGCGAAGGCGCTTGTAGGCCCACTCGTGGCAGTGCGCCAGGTTGGGGAACAGGGCCACCAGCGCGTCGGAGGACCAGACCCGCGAGTCCGACACGCCAGCGTGTTCGATGACCGCGAGGTGCCCCATGATGTCCATGCGATTCTCCCGTCAGACGTGCAGTGCAGGTTTGGTGCCGCTGTACTTCTCCCAGCTGGAGCGCAGCACCTCGCGATCTCGCAGCAGAGATTCCCGGCTGTACCGGTCGCCGTCCGTGCCGAACCGGACCTGCCGGTACCACTCGCTGACGGCGGGATCGATCAGGTCGAGGTACCGCAGGCGCCACTTCCACCGGCTGATCGAGTGCCCGGCGTGGAAGATCAGCCCGTCGACGAGGCTGTCCGCCGCCCAGCAGAGCTTCAGGTACGCCTCGTCCGGCCGGTCGTCCTTCAGGCTCTTGGCGATGCCCTTGACCGCGTCCCGCACATTGATCAGCTGCGTGTCGCGTTTCCACGCGAAGTACGTCGACCAGTTGACCTGCCCGCGCAGCCGCGCGAACGTGTCGGCACCGCGCAGCGGCCGGCCGTACCAGAGCGCGTGGAACAGGTCGGTGCCCACCTTGACCTCGAGTCCGCCGACCCGGGTGAAGTCCCGTTCCACCGCCTCGACGTCGTGGATCCCGTCGCCGACGGCCCCGATAGCGGCGGTGACCGTGTCGGTGGGCCACAGCTCCACGTCGAGCTCCGATCCGTCCCGGTGCGCCAGGTAGGCCATCACGAAGCCGTTGGCCAGCTGTTCGCTGAGCCGCTCGCTGTGCCGGCGGGCCACGTACGCGTCGTGCGTCGCGGGGTCGGTGCTGAACAGCATCAGGTCCAGGTCGTCGCCGGACACGGCGAAGGGCAGTACCCGGGAGCCGGTCAGCACCAGGCAGTCCCCGGGCCCCAACGGCAGGTCGCCGAACTCGGCAGCCAGATCGGTGGTCATGAGATCCCCTTCCCCCGGCGCCAGTCGGCGTCGTAGATGGTGGACAGGTAGCGGTCGCCACCGTCGGCGAGCAGCACGACGATGTCCCGCCCCGCCCCCGGCAGGGACCGGGCGAACCGCCGCGCGGCCACCAACGCGCAGCCCGACGAACCGCCCACCAGGACACCGTCGCGTTCGGCGACCGTCAGGCACATGCGCACCGCGTCGGCGTCGGACACCGTCACCGTGTCGGTGACCAGCTCCGAATCGAACAACGCCGGCACGAAGTCGCCACCGATGCCCTCGATGGAGTACGGCGCGGCCTGCTGTGGCCGCCCCGCCACAGCCGCGGCCAAGACGCTGCCGACCGGGTCGGCCAGCACGATCCGCGCCGGGCTGCCCGCGTCACGCAGCCGGCGGGCGACACCGGTCAACGTGCCGCCGGTGCCGACCCCCGCCACGAACGCCGCGAGGTTGCCGCCGGTCTGCTCCAGCACCTCGACCCCGGTCGAGTCGTAGTGGGCGGCGACGTTCCAGTCCCGGTTGAACTGGTCGACGAAGAACGCGTCCGGGTCCTGCTCTGCGAGCCGCTTGGCGGTGTTGATGAACGACGTCGGATCGTCGGGGCTCACCTCGTAGGGGCACCGAACGACCTCGGCGCCCCAGGCCCGCAGCAGGGCCTCCTTCTCCGGCCCCATCTTCGAGCTCATGGTGCAGGTCAGCCGGTACCGGCCGGCGGCGGCCACGGCGAGCCCGACACCGGTGTTGCCGGCGGTCGCCTCCACCAGCCTGGTCCGCCCCGGCGTGATCAGGCCGGCGCGTTCGGCCTCGGCGAGGATACGGTGCCCGATCCGGTCCTTGACCGATCCACCGGGATTGAGGAACTCGCACTTGCCGAGGATCCGGTGCGGCAGCCCGTCGGACACCGACCGCAACTCCAGGAGCGGGGTGTCACCGACCAGCCCGACGAGACCGCGGGCGGGAGCAGTGACCGCGTCGGTGCGTTCGGCCGCGACGCTCATGACTCCGCCTCGGGGATGTCGACGGACGCCCCGGACAGCAGCCGGGACGGGGCGGGCACCGGCGGCGGCACGGTGGCGATGCGTACCGGCTGGGCCACCTCGACCCACCGGGTGCTGGCCCAGTCCCGGGTGAGGTCGGTCCAGGAGGGCAGCACGCCGGCGCCGAAGCCATGCGGCAGGAGAACGGCCGGTTTCACCGGTTCGGCGCTGCTCTGGTAGCGGCAGTCGAGGGAGACGCGCAGCTGACCCGACTGGTTGGCGCCCGCCATGTGCACCGTGTAGCCGTGGAAGAGGATGACGTCGCCCGCCCGGTAGTCGCCCTCGACCCAGCGCGGGTCGTCCTCGTCGACGTCGACCCGCTCACCGCCGAGGCCGTCGGCGGGGAGGACCGGTAGCGCGCCGTCGCTGGCGCTGCCCCGCAGCACCCGCAGGTTGCCCATCGGCAGTGGGCAGTCGCCAAGCGGGATCCACACGGTCAGCACGTCGGTGGTCGTCTTGTTGAACAGCGCGTCCTGGTGGGGCGGGGTCGGGTAGACGATGCCCGGGAAGCTGATCCGGGCGATCTTGCGCGGGTGCACCACCGGCTCGCCGCCGAGCAGCGTCGACAGCACGCCGAGCAGTTCGGGACAGTGGGCGAGCGCGTGCAGGCACTCCAGGGACTGGACGCCGCGGTACCCGACCCGCCACTGGTCGTCCTCGCGGTACGCGCCGGCCATCCGGCCGCGGTCGTGGTGGGTCTGCTCACCGGGCAGTGCCAGCTTCGGGTCGCTGCCCTCTGCCAACCAGCCGACGTCCGCCAGGCGGTCGAGCACCGCCTGGCGTACCTGGGCGATCATCTCGACCGGGAGGAGACCCGGCAGGAACAGGAAGCTGTCCCGACGCAGCCGGTCGACCAGTGCCTGTCGATCCGCCCGGTCCGCCTCCCGGATGGCGAAGTCGGCCAGTCGCCCTGCCACGGTCACCTCTCCTCTCCGGCGCCGACGGCGAGTGCGTCGACGAACGGGGCCGCCTGGGCGTCGAACAACCGCCGGTAGGCACCGCCGGCCTTCATCAGGGTTTCGTGGTCCCCCTGTTCGACGACAGCACCGTCGGCCAGGACGACGATGTGGTCGGCGTGCACGACGTTGGCCAGCCGATGGGAGACCAGCAGCACCAACGAATCGGCGTACGCCTGCCGATAGGCGGAGGTGATCTTGTTGAAGAGCACCCCTTCCGTCTCGACGTCGATGCTGGCGGCCGGCTCGTCCAGCACCAGCACGGCGGGTGAGTTGCGCATCGCCGACCGGGCGATCGCCACCCCCTGCCACTGGCCGCCGGACAGGTCCACCCCCTGGTCGAAGGACCGGCCCAGTTGGGTGCTCAGGCCCGAGGGCAACTGCGCGACCATCTCGCCGACCCCCGCCCGGTCGATCGCGGCCCGGACCCGGTCGTCGTCGTCCAGGTGCGCGACATCACCGAGGCCGACCGCCACCTGCGCGGTGAACTCGAACCGCACGTGCTCCTGGTGCACGGCGCCGAGCTGGCTCCGCCACCAGACGGGGTCGAGTTCGCCCAGGTCGACCCCGTCGACGCGGACCGTGCCACGGGTCGGCCGGTAGTAGCCGAGCAACAGGTTGAGCAGGGTGCTCTTGCCCGCGCCGTTCTCGCCGACGAGGGCGACCACCGTTCCCGTGCGCAGCGTCAGGTCGATGTCCGTCAGGACGAACCGGTCGGTGCCCGGGTAGCGGAACGAGACGCCGTCGAGGGTGACCTCGGTGGGGGTGGCCTCCAACCGCCGCGTGCCGTGCTCCCGCTCCGCCTCCGTCACCATCGCCAGGAACTCCTGGTACGTGGTGACCGCGTTGCGCACCATCAGCAGGCCGGAGAACAACGCCAATGACAGGTTCACCTGTCGGTTGACCTGGGTGGCCAGGGTGGCGGCCATCATCAGGTCACCGACCGTGGCCTGGCCGTCGCTGACGCGCACCGCCATGAACGCGATGGAGCCCACGTAGCCGGCGGCGAACAGCCCGGTGCCGATCGACCCCAACAGGCTGTTGCGCAGCGCCGCCCGGGTCTGTACCCGGATCGTCCGGCGGTAGCGGTCGACGTACAGCTGACGCAGCTCGTCGACGGCGCCGAACATCCGCAGGTCGCTGGCCGAGGCGGGCGTGGTCACCGCCTGGAGCAGGTGCCCGGTCAGCCGACCGTCCGTGGCGGTGGCCGCCAGCGCCCGGGACACGACACCCCGGCCGTACCGGGCGAGGTAGACCGCCGGGAGCGCCGCCAGCGGCAGCAGCAACAACCACAGCGAGACGACCGCCAGCAACGCCACCGTGGTAGCGACCCGCACCGCCAGGCCGATGTTCATGAGCAGCACACCGTACGCCTGGGCCAGCCGGGGCAGTTCGCGCCGCAGCAGCGCGAGTTTGTCCAGGTACGCGGAGCTGTCGTACAACTCCAGCCCGCCGACCCGGGCCGAGGCGGCGATCAGTTCGTCGTCCAGTGCGGCCATCAGCCGCTCCTCGAGAACGGTACGCCGGCTGAACGCTCCGGCGGCGGCCCAGGAACCCACGGAGGAGGTCAGCGACAGCCCGGCCACGCCCAGTGCGAGCAGCCCGGAGTCCCCGGTGAGCCCACCGTCGACGATGAACTTGATGAAGAGTCCGGTCACCGTGGTGGAGAGGAAGTTGGCGACCGTCAGCACGAGCGCGAGCAGCGCGTTGGTCCGGTCGATCCGGAACGCCATCCGCAGCAGCAGTCCGAACGCTCCGATGTCCCGTGCCCAGCCGCTCATGCCCTCACCTCGACGGGGACGTCCGTGCCGGTCCGGCCGTACAGTGCCGCCTGTCCGACGAACAGTTCGTGGTAGTGGCCGCCGAGCGCCATCAGCTCGTCGTGGCTCCCGTTCTCCACCAGCCGGCCGTCACGCAGGACGAAGATCTCATCGACGTACCTGGCGATGCCGAGCCGGTGGGTGATGTAGATCTTGGTGACGCCGTCGGTCACCTCACCGACCCGCCGCAGGATCGCGCGCTCGGCGAGGGCGTCCAGGTGCGAGGACGGCTCGTCGAGCAGCAGCAGCCTGGCCCCCGCCCGGACCCGGTACAGCGCCCGCGCGATGGCTACCCGTTGCCACTGTCCACCGGAGAGTTCAATGCCGCCGTACTCACGGGACAGCACGGTACGTAGGCCGTCCGGCTCGTCCGTGAGCAACTGCCCCAGGCCGGCATCCCGCAGTGCCTCGCCGACCGCGTCGTCCCAGCTGTCCGGGTCAAGGCGTCCGGTGACGTTGGCGCCGAGGGAGAGCGGCATCCGGTACGGCTCCTGGAGCACCCCGGCGACCTCGGCGCGTCGTCGCGCACCGTCGACCCCCGACTCACCGTCCACACTGACCTCACCGGTGGTGGGCTCGTAGAGGCCGGCAACCAGCTTGACCAGGGTGCTCTTGCCCGCGCCGTTGAGCCCGAGCAGGGCGACCGTCGTACCGGGACGGATCGTGAGGGAGACCCCCGCCAGCGCGGCGGTGTCGCTGTGCGGGTACTGGAAGGTCACGTCACGCAGCTCGACCCGCGCTCCCCGGGCCGCGGCCGGCGACGGCGGCGACTGGTGACCGGGTGCCGGTCGGGCGACCGAGGCTGCGGAGGCGGTCAGCTGCTCCAACCGGTGGTAGGCCGGCAGCGCCGACAGGCCGTACGCCAGGGCGAGGTCGTCACTGGAGGCGTTGATCACGGCGGCGATCATCAGCCCGGCCTGGATCGCCACGGACACCTCACCGATGGTGAGGTCACCGGCGTAGTACGCCCGGCCCAGGTCGGCGAAGAAGAGCAACTCCGCGACACCGGCGGCGAGGAAACTCCAGCGGGTCCGCCGGGCCGACGGCGCCCTTCGGCGCAGCGTGTTGGCGATGCCGGTCAGTCGCTGTTCCGAGTGCCACCGCCGGATCAGGTCGAACAGGCCGAACAGCCGGACCTCACGACGGGCGTGCGGTTCGAGGGCCAGCCCACGCAGGTAGACCGCCCGTCGGGTGTGTTGGGTGCGCTGCGCCTCCGCCTCGGCGGACAGCAGCAGGCTGTGCTTCAACGCGCCCCGGGCCGCGTACGCGCCGACGAGGATGACCACGGCGAGCAGCGGCGAATACCAGGCGGCCAGCGCCGCCCCCGCAACGGTCTTGACATGGATGAAGGTGTTCATGACGACGGCCCGCAGCGCGCCGCCCGGGGTGCGGCCGGTGTTGCCGATCTGCTGGATCGCGGCGATGTCGTCCTGGACATCGGGCCGGTCGAGCTGGGCGATGCCGGAGCTCGCACTGACCAGCTCCATCGTCCGCTGCCGGAGATGCCCGTCGAACCGGCGGTGCAGCACTGTCGCCGCGGTCTCGAGCAGCGGGGTCAGGGCCTGCTGCACGACGCCCAGCACCGCCACCGTCACGAGGGGCCGCACAAGCCCGCTGGAGCCGCCCGCCGCCACGCTGCCCACCAGCCAGCCGATGGCGAGTGCCAGCAGGATGGGGAGGATGCCCAGCGTCACGGCGAGCAGGAGGGCCAGCGAGGTGACAGCCGGCGCGGTCTGGAACGCCTGGCGGAAACACCAGGCCAGAGACCGCAGACGACGCACCGACTCTGTCACGTTCCCCCCTGGTCCACCGTGGTCCCTGGCGGAGCAGCCGGGGCATAGACGAGCATGGTCAACTCCGGTAGCTTCACTCCGGCGTAACCCATCTGTCAATATCGAACTCCACATCGGATCAAGTTCGGTCAGCCATCGGGGAGTAGCGATGACAAGGTCGGAATCATCGACGACGTCGGACGGGCCAGCCCTCGAAGCCGTGCTGTCGCTGGGCGCGATACAGCCGTGGATGTCGATCGAAACGACCGTCGCCGCGGTGGAGGCCGTCGGCCCGGCAGCCGCCGCGGCCTTACTGAAAACACACAAGACGAGCCGTATCGCCCATGCTCGTGCCATCTCGTCGGAATTTGATATCCTTCGCCAGGTTGCTCGGGCACTCGAGCCACACATCGACACGATCACCGCTCGGGTGGACACCGGACCAGAAGTCATCCGGCGGTTCGCCGGATACGCCCGCGAGCACGACATCTCCTGGTGGTTCATGAAGGGCTTCGCGCTGCGCGACCGCTACCCCCAGGGGCTACCCCGCGATGTGGGCGACATGGACGTGCAGGTCAGCACCCTCGACGACGCCTGGCGTCTGGCGCGGCTGTTGCGCGAGGACGGCTACGGTTACCCCGACGGCGAGGTGCCCTGGTTCAAGCGGGACATCACGACCGGCGAACTGTACGGCCAGGTCCGTGTCGTCACGCCACGGCGCGACCGGGTCTCGGTCGACTTCCACGCCGGCCCCTACTCCGTGCGGCACTGCGGGCGAATGCACCTCGGCCAGGGCCCGTCGATGCCCTCCGAGGGGCCCCTCTCCTGGGTCGACAACATCTGCTGCGTTCTCGGCAACGCCGCCGGCGACTGCTTCATCGACCTGAAGACGGTCAACGACATCGTGCTCTGCCTGCCGGAGTTGCACGACGCCTCGGCCCTGCACGCCCGACTGGACGAGGCCGGACTGCTGCCGTTCCTGACGACCTGCCTCGATCGGGTCGCCCGCTGGTCCCGGCTCGACGCCCGCCAGCAGGACCAACTGGCCCGGTTGATGCCCGACTGCACCGCCGAGCCCGAGCCGCCGCTCCTGGACGACCAGCCCGGGTTCCGGTTGTCGGTCACGGTGGACCACGCCCGCGCCGTCGCGCGGCGTTGGTTTCCCGACGACCCGACCCGGGTCGAGCAGGTCGCGGCCACAGCCGCCGAGGCGTACGGGAACGAGCACCCCCTACGGCTGGCCACCAGCGACGAGACCCGGCCGGCCCGACTACCCGAACTCAACAACTGGACCTGTGTGCGGCTGGTCCCGGCGGCGTTGGCCCAGCGGGTCCTCGACCCGGCCGGGCACCTGGACGCACCGCGGGCACAACCGCGACTCTCCGCCCTCACCGAGGAGGTCACGGTGGCCGGGCACGACTGCGGCGACCTGGTCACCGCGATCGGTGACACCTTCGTCCCCACGGTCGACTTCGCCCTGACGCCGGGGCTGGTCGCAACCGCGTACGGGGCGACATGAACCGACCATCCCCGCCGCGGCCCTGGTCGTCACGCACCTACGACATGCTGGCCGACGCCTACGCCGCAGCCAACCCGGAGATGCGCCCTGGACTGGTGCCGTACGCCCAACGGGTCCTCGACCGGCTGCGCCCCGACGATCTCCTGCTCGACGTCGGCTGTGGCACGGGCCGGGACCTCGCCTGGTTCGCCCGCCGTCATCGGCGCGTGCTCGGGCTGGACGCGTCGATCGGGATGCTCTCCCACGCGGGCCGCGACCCGGCACTCGACCTCGCCGTCGCCGACGTGCGGCACCTGCCGCTGCCGGACGGGGTCGCCCGGGCGTGCTGGTGCGTGGCCACCCTCATCCACCTGCCCAAGGCACAGATGCCGACCGCGCTGGGCGAACTACGCCGGGTGCTCGCGGTCGGCGGCACCCTGCTGCTCGGCGTCCAGGAAGGGAACGGTTCGGTGCTGGAGGCCGATCCGTACACCGGCCGGTCGCTGCGCCTGATGACCCGCTACCAGAGCGACGAACTGGTCGGGTTGGTGGAGGCCGCCGGCTTCGCCAGCACCCCGTTGCCGGCCGACCCGGACACCGTGGGCCGTTGGGTCGTCCTGCTGTGCGCCGCACGCCCCTGACCCTCCGCCCTGGCCCCCGCCACCTCATCCTCCCCGCCCGCCGAGGGTGCGCGGGCGAGGCTGGACGAACTCGCGGCCGTAGGCGCGCAACTCGCGCATCAGCTCCTCGACCTGTTCCTTGACGCGCCGGGCGTCGGCGAGGGCGTCCGGTACTCCCTGACCTGGGCCACCAGCGCGGCTTGGTCGGCGATGTGACCGTGCCCGCCCGCGAGCTGGCCGACCATCCGTGTCCGTCGGCCAACGAGCAGATGCGTCAGCTCGAACGCTTGTCGTCGGGGTCGACGGTCAGTTCGCCGGGATGAGGTCAGCGAGCAGGTGCTCGATGCGGGCCTTGATCTCGTCGCGGATCGGGCGGACGGCCTCGACGCCCCTGCCCGCCGGGTCTTCGAGTTTCCAGTCCTCGTAGCGCTTGCCCGGAAAGACGGGGCAGACGTCGCCGCAGCCCATGGTGATGACGACGTCGGAGGCTTCGACGGTGTCGTACTCGAGCAGCTTGGGCTTCTGGTCGGTGATGTCGATGCCGACCTCGCGCATGGCCTCGACGGCGGCGGGGTTGATCGTCTCGGCGGGGGCGGAGCCGGCGGAGCGGACCTCGACGGCGTCGCCGGCGAGGTGGCGCAGCCAGCCGGCGGCCATCTGGGAGCGGCCGGCGTTGTGGACGCAGACGAACAGGACGCTGGGCTTGTCGGACACGGGTTTCCCTTATCGGTCGGTGAGGTCGGCGAGCAGGGCCCGCACGCGGGTGTCGATGTCGTCGCGCACGGCGCGCGCGAGGTCGGGGTCGTCGCCGGCGGGATCTGCCAGGTTCCAGTCCAGGTAGCGCTTGCCGCTGATGACGGGGCAGGCGTCGCCGCAGCCCATGGTGATGACGACGTCGGCGGCGCGCAGCACGTCGTCGGTCAGCGGCTTGGGGAACGCGTCGCCGAGGTCGATGCCGATCTCGGCGAGCACGGCCGCGGCGGAGGAGGACACCGCCGCGCCGGGCGCGGACCCGGCGGAGCGGACGTTGACCCGGCCCTGGGCGTGGTGGGTCATGAGCGCGGCGGCCATCTGGGAGCGGCCGGCGTTGTGCACGCAGAGGAACAGGACTTCGGGTACGGGCTTGGCGATGGCGCCCTTGGCCTGCGCGAGGGCGGTGAGTCGGTCGGTGGCGAAGCGTTCGGTCAGCGCGGGCAGGTGCTGGTCGAGTCGTGCCGTGCGGTAGAGCGCGACGTAGGACTCGTTGACGTAGCGGCTGATCGTCTCGGGGTTGAAGATGCCGGAGAACCTGTCAGCCAACGTGGCGGCCACCCTTTCCAGCACGGCGTCGACGGTGAGCAGTGTCGGCATCTGGCTCACGGCCGACCCCCCGAGGTCGTGGCGGCCCGGGCGACGGTCTCGGCCGGGAACAGGCGCCGTCGCAGGGCGAGGCTGACGTAGACCAGGGCGACCAGCACGGGCACCTCGATGAGGGGACCGACGACGCCGGCGAGGGCCTGGCCGCTGGTGACGCCGAACGTGCCGATGGCCACGGCGATGGCGAGCTCGAAGTTGTTGCCGGCGGCGGTGAACGCGAGGGTGGTGGTGCGCTCGTAGTTCAGGCCGATGGCCCGGCCGAGGGCGTAGGAGCCGGCCCACATGACCGCGAAGTACACCAGCAGCGGCACGGCGATCAGCACGACGTCCCACGGCTGCGAGGTGATGGCGTCGCCCTGCAGGGCGAACAGGATGACGATGGTGAACAGCAGCCCGTAGAGGGCGACCGGCCCGATCTTCGGCAGGAAGCGACTCTCGTACCAGGTGCGGCCCTTCGCACGCTCACCGAGGCGGCGGGTGAGGTAGCCGGCGAGCAGGGGGATGCCGAGGAAGATCAGCACGTTGACCGCGATGTCCCACCCGGACACCTCCAGCCGCGCGCCGGACAGGTTCAGCCAGTCCGGCAGCACGGACAGGTAGAACCAGCCGAGCAGACCGAACGCGAGGACCTGGAACACCGAGTTGAGCGCGACGAGGACGGCGGCGGCCTCGCGGTCGCCGCAGGCCAGGTCGTTCCAGATGATCACCATGGCGATGCAGCGGGCCAGGCCGACGATGATCAGGCCGGTGCGGTACTCGGCGTGGTCGGCGAGGAAGATCCAGGCGAGGGCGAACATGAGGGCCGGGCCGAGGATCCAGTTGAGCAGCAGCGAGGACAGCAGCAGCCGCCTGTCGCCGGTGACGGTGTCGAGCCGGTCGTAGCGGACCTTGGCCAGCACCGGATACATCATGATGAGCAGGCCGAGCGCGATCGGCAGGGAGATCCCGCCGATCTTGACCGCATCCAGGGCGGTGTTCAGGCCGGGGATGAGCCGGCCGAGCAGCAGGCCGGCGGCCATGGCCAGACCGATCCACAGCGGGAGGAACTGGTCGAGGCGCGACAGCCGCGCGACGACCGCCGGCGGCGCGTTGCCGGCGGTGGTGGTGTTCGTCATGTCAGCAGGTCCTGAAGTGCTCGGAGTGGGCCCGTGCCTGCGCGGCGAGGTCGGCCAGGTGCAGCGCCGCACCCTGCAGGGCGTCCGGGATGAGCCGGTAGTAGGTGAAGCGCCCGCGCGGCTCGGCGGTCACGACGCCGGCTTCGCGTAGCAGCTTGAGGTGTCCGGACACGTTGGGCTGCTTTGCTCCGGTGTCCGCGACCAGGTGCGACGTGGTCGCCGGCCCGTCGGCGAGGATCTGCACGATCCGGGCCCGGAGCGGGTCCGCCAACAACCGCACCACATCAGGATTGGCTGATATCACCGCGTCCTGATGCAAAGTGAGATGAGTGTTCGGTGCTGTGGGCACGGTGTCGACTGGCGTGTCGGTGTTGCTGGTCAGCAGGTTGCCAAGCAGGTTCAACGCCTCCTTGCGCACCCAGTAGTAGACCCAGGTGCCCCGGCGCTCGCAGTCGACGATGCCGGTTTCGCGTAGGACCCGCAGGTGGTGCGAGATCGTCGCCCCGGTCACGTCGAAGGCCTCGGTCAGGTCGCAGACGCAGACCTCCGTAGTGGAGGCGATAAGCGACAGCAGTCGCAGCCTGACCGGGTCGCCCAGCGCTTTGAACAGCGGCGCCAGCTCGCCGGCGACCTGTGGCGCGAGAGGCTGCACCGACAGGGGAGGGCAACAGCCCTGTGCCGCCGTGGTGTCCAGCACGGGAAGAACCGACATGCGTCTAGCTTGACAGCTGTCTAGCAACGATGCAAGGTAAGGCCATCGGTTCGACGAGAATCGAGATACCGATCAGTAGGGGCTGATGCGCCCTGGGTGTGCAACAGGGTCACGGCTGCCGACCGGGGTGCGTGACCGCCTGGGCGTGGGAGTCCGGCGGAACGCGTTTGCCCATGTCAGGAAGCAAGGAGAGTCGTCATCATGAGCGAGGACCAGACCGCCGCACCGTGCTGCGGCACCGCGCAGGCCGCCGAGCAGGCCAGCGCCTGCTGCGACCCGGGCGCCAAGACCGCAGCGGCCACTGCGGGCGCAAGCTGCTGCGGCCCCAGCAACGTATCAGCCACCGATGATGACACCGCGGCGGCGCAGACGGCCGAGGCGGCCAGGCGGGTCGACGGGCCGCACCCGATCGTGGTCATCGGCGCCGGCCCGGTGGGGCTCGCTGCGGCGGCGCACCTGCACGAGCGGGGACTGCCGTTCACCGTGCTCGAGGCCGGGCCCTCGGCGGGAGCGGCGGTGGCCGAGTGGGGCCACGTGCGGCTGTTCTCGCCGTGGCGGTACAACGTCGACCACGCCGCCCGCCGCCTGCTGGAGGCCGCCGGCTGGGCCGACCCCGACCCCGACGTGCTGCCCACCGGCGCCGACCTGGTCGAGGCGTACCTACAACCCCTGGCGAAGCTGCCGCAGCTCGCCCCGCACGTCCGCTACGACGCCCCCGTCTCGGCGATCGGCCGCGTCGGCGTGGACCGGGTCAAGACCGCCGGCCGCGAGAACGCGCCGTTCGTCGTGCGGCTCGCCACCGGCCAGGACGTACTCGCCGCAGCGGTGATCGACGCCTCCGGTACCTGGCGCACCCCGAACGTGCTCGGCGCCAACGGGCTTCCCGCGCACGGCGAGACCGACCCGCAGACCGCGACGCTGATCAACGGCGCGCTGCCCGACGTGCTCGGCGCCGACCGCGACCGGTTCGCCGGCCGGCACACCGTCGTCGTCGGCGCCGGACACTCCGCCGCGAACACACTGCTCGCGCTCGCCGAACTGGTCGAGCAGGAGCCAGGCACGACCATCACCTGGGCCACCCGCGGCGGCTCCATCGACCGGGCAATCGGCGGCGGGGACGCCGACGCGCTGCCCGGCCGCGGAGCCCTCGGAACCGGGATCAAGCTGCTCGTCGACACCGACCGCGTCCAGTTGGTCACCGGCTTCGCCGTGCACGCCGTCACCACCGTCAACGGGCACGCTGAACTGACCGCCGCTGACGGGCGGACCCTGACCGCCGACCGGATCGTCGCCGCCACCGGCTTCCGACCCGACCACACCATCGCCGCCGAACTGCGCCTCGATCTCGACCCCGCTCTTGGCTGCACCCGGACCCTTGCCCCGCTGATCGACCCGAACGAGCACTCCTGCGGCACCGTCCGCCCCCACGGCGTCGACGAACTCACCCAGCCCGAGCCCGGATACTTCGCCGTCGGCATGAAGTCCTACGGCCGTGCCCCGACCTTCCTCATGGCCACCGGCTACGAGCAAGTCCGCTCCATCACCGCAGCCCTGGCCGGAGACTGGACCGCCGCCCGCGACGTGCAGCTCGACCTGCCCGAAACCGGCGTCTGCTCCGCCACCCAGGGCTACAAGGCCCTGCTCGACGACGCCACCGCCCGCTACGGCCTCGCCCCGGACATCCCGAACCAGCTCATCTCCGCGGCCCTGCGCCACCTGCCCACCGCCGGCACCGTCGCCGCCGCCACCCGCGCCGCCGCCGACGAACTCGGCATCGACCCCGACATCGCACTGCAACTCGCCGCCCTCGCCGGTAACCAGTTCGACACCACCAGCCAAGACACCGCAGACGCCGGTCTGCCACGCGCCGAACTCGGCCTGGTCACCGTCTCCTCCGGTGGCGGCTGCTGCGGGTGACCACCAGCCCCACCACCGACGTCCCCGCCGGCGACACCAGCGCCGGCGGGGACCGCCGCGGACGGACCACTGTCGCCGCGCTCGCCATCACCCAGACCATCGGCTACGGCACCCTCTACTACGCCTTCGCCGTCCTGCTCACCCCACTCACCGCCGACCTGAACACCAGCACCACGGCGGTAACCGGGGCGTTCACCGTCAGCATCCTCGCCAGCGCGGCCCTGGCGGTGCCGATCGGTCGATGGCTCGACCACCACGGCGGCCGGGCCCTGATGACCGCAGGCTCCGCAGCCGGAGCGCTGCTCCTGCTGCTGTTCAGCCACATTGATCAGCTGTGGCAGCTGTACGCCGTGCAGGTGGGCATCGGCGTCGCCTGCGCCGCCAGCCTCTACGAAGCCGCGTTCGCCGTAGTCATCGCCCTCACCAGTCCCGAACGCCGCGCAAACTCCCTGCTCGCCGTCACCATCGTCGCCGGCTTCTCCAGCACCGTGTTCCTGCCGCTGACCGGATGGCTCGCCAACGCCCACGGCTGGCGCACCACCCTGCTCGTACTGGCCGCCCTTCAGGCGGTGACAGTGCCACTGCACGCCCTGCTGGTGCGCCGGCCCGTGCGCCGCACCCGGTCTCGGCGCACCACGGCGGCAGACAACGCGGCGGTGCAGGCGGCGCTGACCGACCCCGGATTCTGGCTGCTCGCGCTCGGGTTCACCGCCCACACCGCCGCGATCAGCGCCCTCACCGTCCACCTCATCGCGGCCCTCGTCTCGTGGGGGCATCAGCCAGCATTCGCCGCCACCGTCGCCGGGCTGCTCGGCGTGCTGTCCGTCGCCGGACGCCTCCTCGCCACCGGCCTGCAACGCCGCCACCGCACTACCACCGTCACCGCCGCCGTCTTCGCCGTCCAAGCAGCCGCCGCGTTGCTGCTGCCCGTCGTCGGCGCCACCACCGGCGGTGCAATCGGCGCCGTCATCGGCTTCGGCCTCGGCTTCGGCGTCGCCACCATCGCCAAGCCCGTGATCCTGGCCGAACGCTACGACGCCAACCGCTACGCCACCCTCGCCGGCATCCTCGTCGTTCCCATGACCCTCGCAAAAGCCGCCAGCCCTCTTGCGGCGGCCGCCCTTCAGGCCGCGACCGGCAGCTACATCCCGGTCCTGGCCGCTGCCGCGACCTGCTGCGCCGTCGCAGCCGCCGCCATCGCCGCAGTCATCTACCACCCGGCGGCGTCCGGAAACCGCACCCGCACGTCTCCGTAGAGGACGATCCGCGAATCGAGTTCCCCGTCTCGGTGCGCCGGACCGGTGCAGTGATCGACCAACTCGCGCACCGTGTCGAGCGAAGCGGCAGCTTCGGCCGCGAGTGCCAGGAGGCGAAAGCTCACGGCGGGACACGGTGGTGTCGTCGGCGGCCACCCGCCACGCCCTCAAGCGGCTCGGCAGCGCGCTGGACCGGTGGACGGCCTACCGCTGTACTTCGCTGCCGCGCCGGCCCTGATCGCGGCGTTCAGAAGCTCAGTCAGGGCCGCTGACCTGCGCAGGAGTGGGCCGCCAGGGAGTCGAACCCTGAGCCTGTGGAATCAAGGGCGTCGTGGTGTGTGCCGGTGGGCCGAGAGTTGATCGGCCAGCAGGCCGGCCAGGGGCTGCCGGTCGCGCAGCTCTTCGAAGGCGCCGTCGGCGACGACGCGGCCGGCGTCGAGCATCACGACGCGGTCGGCGCGCATGATCGTGGACAGGCGGTGGGCGATCACCAGGGTCGTCCGCCCGGCGCGGGCGGCGTCGAGGGCCTCAGCCAGGTCACGCTCGGTGCGAGCGTCGAGGTTCGCCACGGCCTCGTCGAGGACGAGGATCGGCGCCTCGGTGAGCAGTGCGCGGGCGACGGCGACCCGGGCCCGCTGGCCACCGGAGAGGGCGCCGCCCCGCTCCCCGACGGGGGTCTCCAACCGGCGTGGCAGTTCGTCGGCGAACGCGCTGACCTGTGCGGTGTCGGCGGCTCGTCGCAGGTCGGTGTCGGTGGCGTCGGGCCGGCCCAGGCGGATGTTGTCGGCGATCGACCCGGGGAAGAGATGCACGTCCTGGGGCACGACGGTGACCGTGCGCCGGAGGTCGGTGTCGGTGAGGTGCCGCAGGTCGACGCCGCCGACGGTGATCCGGCCAGCGGTGGGGTCGGCGTAGCGCAACAGCAGGTGGACGCAGGTGGACTTGCCGACGCCGGAGGCGCCGACCAGGGCGACGGTCTCGCCGGGACGGATCGTGAACGAGACGCCCGACAGCACCGGACGGCCGGGCAGGTAGCCGAAGTGCACGTCGTCGAAGGTCACCTCGCCACCGGCGGGCGCCGGCAGTGGGTCGGTCGGGGCGGTGACCGGTGCCGGGGCGCGCAGCAGGGTGTCGACGCGGTCAGCCGCGGCGCGGAGGACGCCGGCCTGCTTGAGCAGCAGCGCGACCTGGGCCGCCGGGCCGAGCACGGTTCCGGAGAGGACCACCGCGACCGGTGCGAGTGCGGGGTCCAGACGGCCCGTACCGACACCGTCGGCCACGACCAGCAGCCCGCCGACGCCGGCCACGGCCAGCAGCGCGTCGACGAGCGCCGTCTCCAGGCCCGCCCGGGCGGCGTTGGCCCGCTGCGCCCGGCCGAGCTGCCGGGTCCGCGCGGCCAGGTGGGCGCGCTGCCGGTCCATCGCCCCGAAGACGGTCAGCTCCCGCAGGCCCTGCACGGTGTCGACGATGTCGGCCGTCATGCTGGCGGTCGCCGCCCGCACCCGCGTGCCGTGCCGGTCGGCGTGGCGGCGCAGCAGCCACGGCACCACCGTGATCAGGCCGGCCAGCGGCAGCACCACGGCGGGCAGCCACGGGTCGATCGACGCGGCGAGCAGCGTGCCGGCGGTCAGGACGACGGTGGCGGTCAGCAGCTGCGCGATCGTGTGCGCGAAGAGCCATTCCAGGGTCTCCACGTCGGACAGCGCGACGGTGGTGAGGTCACCGGAGCGCCTGCCGGCCAGTCCGCCGGGCGCGATCCGGGTGATCGCGTCGTAGACCCGCAGTCGCAGGTCGGCCAGGACCCGGTAGGCCAGGTCGTGCGAGACGAGCATCTCCCACCAGGTGGCCGCGGCGATGACCGCCACCAGCCCGCCGAGCACCGCGGCGACCACGTCGACCGGTGTGGGAACCCCGCTCACCGCCCGTCCGAGCAGCCACGCGCCGAGGACCGCCGCGCCGGCGATGGCGAGCTGCCCGACGAGGTTCGCCGCCAGGGTCGCCCGGAAGGCCCCGGAGTGCCCCGCGATCGCGGGCAGCAGCCGCCGCAGCGCGCCGGGCTGCCGGCCGTCGGGCCCGGGCTCCGCGGCACGGCCGGTCGGCGGGGCGGCCGGGTCGGCTGCGAGGTCCGTCGTGACCATCAGGGCACCTCCTGCGCGGTGATGAGTTCTGCGTAGGCGCGGGTGGTGCGCAGCAGGTCGTCGTGGCTGCCGGTGGCGGTGATCCGGCCGTCGCGCATCAGCGCGATCCGGTCGGCGTGCAGGACGCTGGCGAGACGATGGGCGATGACCAGGCAGGTGCGCCCGCGCGTGGCGTCGGCCAGCGCCGTCACGATCTCGGCTTCCTGTCGTCTGTCCAGGTGGGAGGTGGCCTCGTCGAGGACGAGCACCGGGGTGTCGGCGAGCAGCGCGCGGGCGATGGCCAGTCGCTGCCGCTGCCCGCCGGAGAAGGTGGTGCCGCGCTCGCCCACGGCTGTCGCGTACCCGTCCGGCAGGGCCGTGATGAAGTCGTGTGCGCCGGCGGCGCGGGCCGCGGCCCGCAGGTCGGCGTCGGTGGCGTCCGGGCGGGCAAGGCGCAGGTTCTCCGCCACCGTGCCATGGAAGAGGTACGTCTCCTGCGCGACCACGGTCACCGTCCGGTGCAGCGCGTCGGGCGTCAGGTCGCGCAGGTCGACGCCGTCCACGGTGATCCGGCCGGTGTGTGGGTCGAGGTGCCGCAGCAGCAGGCTGGCCAGGGTCGACTTGCCCGCGCCGGACCGGCCGACCACCGCGACGGTCTCGCCGGGGGCCAGCCGCAGCGTCACGTCCCGCACCGCCGGCGACTCCCGGTCGGGGTAGCGGTAGCTGACCGCCTCGAGGGCGACCGCCGGGCCCTCGGTGAAACGGGGGGCGAGGCGGCCGGTGTGTGTCACCGGGGCCGGCGCGGTGAGCAGGTCGGTGAGGCCGTCGACGGCGGTGATGCCGAGGTAGCCGGCGTGCCAGTGCGCGCCCAGGTCGCGTACCGGCCGGAAGCACTCCACCGAGACCAGCAGCACCAGGAACGCGGTGGTCGCGTCGGCCCGGCCGCCGCTCGCGGCCACGGCCGCGGCGACGGTCGCCGCGGCGAGCCCGGCCTGGATGAGCAGGGCGCTGATCCCGCTCTCGATCAACGACAGCCGCAGCTGCGTCATGGTGGTGGCGTGCAGGTCGCGGTTGCGCGCCTCGATGCGGTCGCGCATTCGGCCGACCGCGCCGAAGGCCCGCAGGGCCGCGGCGCCCTGGAGGGTGTCGAGGAAGTCGGCGGCGAGCGCGGTGAAGGCCGCCCACCGTTCCCGGCCCCGCCGCAGGAGGGTGGCGTCCCACACCCGGGGGACGGTCAGCACCAGCAGCACGGCGGTGCCGAGCAGCGCCGCGGCGACGGGCGCGACGGTGGCCAGCCACCCCACCAGCGCCGTCGGGACGGCCACCGTGACGAGCACCTGCGGGACGTAGCGGCTGTAGTAGGCGTCGAGCCCTTCCACGCCGTCGACCAGCGTGGCCTGGGTGCGCCCGGTGCGCGCCCCGGTCAGCCAGGCCGGGCCCAGCTCGGCCAGCCGCGCCACCAACCGGTCGCGCAGCCGGGCCCGGATCCGGGCGCCCGCCGTGGCGGTCGCGACCTCCCGCCAGTACAGCAGCACGGCCCGGGTCACGATCACGGCGAGCACACCGGCCAGCAGCGGGGGAGTGGCGTCGAGGTCGCGGCGCGCCACCGCCGCCAGCGCCGCGGCGAGCAGCAGGGCCTGACCGACGTACGCGGCCGAGACCGCCACGCCGAGCGCCGCGCACCCGGCCACCGGGCCGGCGACGGCGCCGCCGAGCCGCACCAACTCCCGGTGGACGATCACGCCGCCTCCAGCGGGGTGTCCGCCAGCGCCCGGACGGCGCCGGTGTGCGCGTCGGTGACCACCCGGCCGCGTACGCCGAACACCGTGGCGAGCAGCTCCGGGGTGACCACCTCGACAGGCGGCCCGTCGGCGGCGACCCTGCCCTCGGCCAGCGCCACGACCCGGTCGGTGAACCGGGCGGCGTGGTCCAGTTCGTGCAGCACCGCCACCACGGTCAGGCCCCGCTCGGCGTGCAGGCGGCGCACCAGCGACAGCACCTCCAACTGGTGCCGTACGTCGAGGAAGGTGGTCGGCTCGTCCAGCAGCAGCACCGGGGTCCGCTGCGCGAGCGCGAGCGCGAGGCGGACCCGCTGGCGTTCGCCGCCGCTGAGCGTGTCCACCTCCCGCGCGGCGAGCCCCGCCACGTCCGCCGCGTCGAGTGCGGCGACCGCTTCGGCGTCCTCCGGGCGCCACAGCATCCCCAACGGCCCCCGGTGCGGGTAGCGGCCCTGCGCGACGAGTTGCCGCACGGTCATCCCCGGCATCGGCGGTAGCTGTTGGTGCAGCACGGCCACCTGCCGCGCCACGTCCCGCCGGCGCATCGCGTGTGCCGGGCAGCCGCGCAGCAGGACCCGCCCGCTCTCCGGCGAGTCGATGCCGGCGAGCAGCCGCAGCAGGGTCGACTTGCCGCAGCCGTTGCGGCCCACGAGCGCCACGCACTCGCCGGGACGGACGACCAGGGACACCCCGTCGAGCACCGGCCGGTCCCGGTACCGGTACCGGACCTCCTCCGCCGCGAACACCGGTTGCGTCATGACACCTCCACGTGAGACGACCTGCGCGCCACGACGACCAGGGCCACCGCCCCGAGCAGCGCGGTCACCGCGCCCGCCGGCACGCCCAGCCGCTGCGCGGCCGATCCGGACCGCACCATCACCGTCAACACCTGCGCGAGCGCGTCCGCACCCGCGACCGCACCCGCCCCGACCAGCGCGCCGGCCGGCAACGCCCGGCGCAGGTCCGCCCCGCACATCGCCCGGGCCACGTGGGGCACGACCAGCCCGACGAAGGCCAGCGCGCCGGCCAGCGCGACGGCCCCGGCAGCCAACGCCACCGCCAGCGCGAGGCCGACCGCGCGGGCCGGGCGGGGCGGCACACCGAGCGCGACGGCGTGCCCGTCACCGGCGGCCAGCACGCCCAGCGGGGCCGAGCACAGCCAGGCCAGCACCAGCGACACGACCAGCCACGGCCACGCGGTCTGCACGTGCGCCCAGACCCGGCCGTCGGTCGAGCCGACGAGCCAGCGCATCGCGTTGCCGAACCGACCCGGCTGGTACGCCAGCAACAGCGTGGTGACCCCGGCCAGCGCCGCCGACCCGAGCAGCCCGTACGCCGCCACCTGCGTCGTCGAGCCGTGCCGCGCCAGCAGCCACATCAGCGCGCCACCGAGGGCGCCGCCGGCCAGCGCGGCAAGGAGCGCGCCGGACGCCGAGTCCGCGGGCACCAGCCCGAGCTGGATGCCGGTGAGCACGCCGAGCACCGCGCCCGGACTCACCCCCGTCAGCTCCGGCGCGGCCAGCGGGTTGCGCAGCACGGCCTGCAACAGCAGTCCGGCCGCCCCCAGCCCGGCACCGGCGAGCAGCGCGGTGACCAGGCGAGGCAGCCGCAGCTCGACGAGTATCCGCTGCTCCAACGGGTCCAGCCGCGGCCAGTCCACGCCGTGGCCCACGGCCAGTTCCGCGACGGCCGCCGCGAGCAGCGCCCCGACCGCCCACCACCACCTCACGAGGTGCTCCGTCGCGCCAGCATGAGCAACCCGGCGACGATGCCGACGGCCGCCGTCCACGCGCCGAGCGGAGTCTCGGCCGGGGCGAAGACGTGTCGGGCGGCGAGGTCGGCGACCGTGGTGAACAGCGCGCCGATCGCCGCCGCCCAGGGCAGCAGGAGGCGCGCGTCGGCGGCCGGGCGCAGCCGGCGGGCAGCGTGGGGCGCGACGAAGCCGATCCACGCGATCGGTCCGCACGGTCCCACCACCACGGCGACCAGGACGGCGGCGAGCCCCAGCACGGCGATCCGGGCCCGGCCCACGTGCAGCCCGACGGCCGCCGCCGCCTCGTCACCGAGGCGCAGCACCCCGAGCGCGGGCAACGCCAGCACGACCAGCGGCACGCACGCCAGCAACCACGGCAGCGTCAGCCGGGCGTGGTCCCAGGTGATTCCCGTGAGGCTGCCGACCAGGTACCGGAACAGCGTGTCGTACTGCAGCCGGTCGGCAGCCGCCAGCACGGCCAACAGCACCGCCTGCAACGCGGTGGAGACCGCCGCGCCGATCAGCAGCACCGCGCCCGGGCCGCGACCCGTGCCGGCAGCAGCCAGGCACACCGCACCCCCAGACACCGCCCCGACCAGCGCCACCACCGGCTGGAGCGCCACCGGGACCGGCAACGCCCAGACCACCGTCACCGCCGCTGCCAGGGCGCCGCCGGTGGACACCCCCAACAGTTCCGGCACGGCCAGCGGATTGCGCAGTGCCGCCTGCATCAGCAGTCCCGCCGCCCCGACCGCCGCGCCGCCCAGGAGGGCGAGCAGCAGCCGTGGCATCCGCAGCTCCCACAGCACCACCCGCGCGACGTCCGCCTCTGCGGGCAGGCTCACGGCCAGGGTCGACCCGACCGCGACGGCGAGGGCGGCCACCAGCGTCAACGCCGCCGACCAGCGCGGCACCGGCCGGGGCACGGCGACGCCGAGCGCCGTCATGCGGTCGCCTTGGCGACCGCCTCGTCGAGAATCAACCCCAACGCGCGGGTGCCCCGGCCCGAGGCCCACAGCTCCGCCGGCACCTCGTACGCCCGGCCCTCCCGCACCGCCGTGATCCGCTTCCACACGGGGTTGGCGGCGTACTGGGCCGACACCGTCCTGGCGTCCGGGCCGAAGGTGAACGACTGGATGAACACGATGTCCGGGTCGCGCGTGAGGATCTCCTCCACGTTGTACGCCTGCGCGGTGTCGAAGCCGCCGCCCTTGCTCGGCCACGGGTAGTCGAACACCTGCGACAGCAGGTGGCCGAGCAGGTCGTCGGAGGTGTTGACCCCGATCGACGTGCCGCCGTACATCGCCAGCACGGTCGTCCCGTTCAGCCCACGCTCGGTCGAGGTGGCCCGGGCGGCGGCGAGCCGCTCGCGGAACGCGCGCTCGGCCAGCACCTGCTGGGCGCCGCGGTCGGTCAGCGTCGCCACGTCGCGTAGGTAGCGCACCGAGTCCTCGTACGTCTTCACCTCGACCAGCCACAGCGGCGCGAACTTCTCGATCGCCGGGCGAAGCTGATCGTGCGCTCCAGCGAGACCCATGACGAGGTCCGGCTTCGCGGCGGCGATGGCCGCCACGTCCTCGTTGCCGAACATGCCTGGCAGGGTGGGCACGGCCCTGCCGGCCTCCCCGAGGTAGTCGGGACGGGCGACGAGCTTCGGCGTGGTGGTCGCCGCCGGCGTCAGACCCAGTTCCACCAGCGCGTCGTCGCACAGCCCGGTGAGGCAGACGATCCGGTCCGGCTTCGACTTCAGGCTGACCGTCTGCCCTCGTACGTCGGTCAGGCTCAACGCGTGGGTCACCGCCTCCACCGGCGGCGCGGAGGGCGCGGGGGCGGCAGCGGGCTGTGCCGGTGCGGAGGGACCGGCGCAGCCGGTCAACGTGACACCGGCGGCGAGCAGGGAGGCCAGAGCGAGACGTAGTCGTGTCACAACCGAGAACTTTCGTCGGGAGGCAGGCAACGCGGTAACGATAACGGTTGTCATAAGCGTTTTCGCTTCGGGGTCGGGGCCGCCCGCGAGCCGGATGGCGGCGACCGCCGACGGCAGCCCCGCTGAGGGCGTCCGGCAGCGCACCGCCGTCAGCCGAACCGGTCAGACGGACAGTCGCCGGACGGCCGGTCGTGTCTGGTCCGACGTCCGGCCGCCCGGTCCACCACACCTGCCAGGTGTCACCGCCATGGCGGCGGGTAGCAGGCGAAGATGACACCGACCAGTGCAGTTCGCATCGCTGGCACGTCCGCTCCGAGCGCCGTCACCCACCTCGACATGGCGCTACCCGCCAGACCCACCAGCAGCGCCGGCGAGGGCAACGTCGCGCGCCCGGCCCCCGGGCCCACCGACCCCCGCTGCGGGTCGGCCGCCCGCTGGATCACCGGTCTCGTTCCGCACCCGGTCCGCGACACGGTCACGGCCGTCGCGCCCGAGGCGTCGCGATGACGGGCCCGGTGAGCGACGAGCCCGCCGGCGAGCTGGAGGTCGTGCACACCTTCACCGGGCCGATGCCGACCGGCGTGAGCGTCTCGCACACGGGACGAGTCTTCGTCAACTTCCCCAGGTGGGGCGACGAGGTGCCCGCCACGGTCGTCGAGCTGCGCGACGGCGCGGAGGTGCCGTTTCCCGACCAGCGGTTGAACAGCCCGTCGGCCGACGACGACGCCCAGGCGTTCGTGTCCGTGCAGAGCATCGTGGTCGACCCGGCCGACCGGCTCTGGGTGCTCGACACCGGCAGCCCCATCGTCTTCTCTCCCCAGGTGGCACCGGGCAGCACCACGTCGGCCAGCTCGGCGGTCTCGGTCAGGAACAGGTCTGCACCACCACGAACAGTTCCGGCTTCGCCAGGACGCGCCGGACGCGCGACAGGTCGGGCAGGGACACGGCCGGGTTGGTGGCGCTGATCCAGAGCAGCTTGATCGAGCCCTGCTCCGCGTACCGGAAGATCTGCATGGCGTGCGTCGGCGGCGCCCAGTGCGGGATGGTGTCGACCTCGACGTTCCAGAGCCGGGCCAGCTCCTCGATGTGCGCGGTGTTCTCCCAGTTGCGCAGGCCCGGCAGGTCCCCGTCGGCGCCGGTCTCCCGGGTGTTCTGCGCGGTGGGCTGGCCGTTCATCTGGTAGATCCCGGCGCCGGGCCAGCCGATCATGCCCCGGATCAGGTGCAGGTTGCCGCCGGCCAGGGCATCGAGTTCCTCACCGGTGATGACGCCGGTACCAGCCTCGGGCGCCATGACCGCACGCATCGCGGTGGTCGGTCAGGGCAGGATTTCGACGTACCCGTCGGTCGCGTGCACGCGGATCCGCTGCCCGTCCCGGATCAGCGTGGTCGCATGCTCCACGCCGACGAGGGCCGGCAGGCCGTACTCCCGGGCGATCACCGCCCCGTGGGTCATGAGGCCGCCCACCTCCGTCACCAGTCCCTGGATCGCGACGAACAGGGGTGACCAGCTCGGGTCGGTGTAGGCGGTGACCAGGATGTCGCCTGGTTCGAGAGCGGCGCTGGCCAGGTCCAGGACGACGCGGGCCCGCCCCTCGACGATCCCGCCGGAGACCGGGAGACCGACCAGCGCGCCGGGCGGCGCATCGTCGCGTCGGTACGCGCCGGCGATGCCCTCACCCTCCGACGTGAGCACCCGGGGCGGGGTGAGTGTCCGGTACGACCTGAAGGCGTCCTTCCGCCGGTGGATGAGCTGGTCATCCACCGTGTTCGTGCGCACGACGTCATGCAGTTCCTGGAACGTGAGGTAGAAGACGTCCTCCCTCTCCGCGAGCACGTTGGCCCGCACGAGACGCTCGGCCTCCTCCAGCAGGGCCCGCTTGTAGACGAGGTAGCGGCTGACGATGGCGTACTTCGGATACTCCCGGTACCCGATGAAGGTCCGGACCCGGTCGATCATCCGCTTCGTCTCCTCCGCCTTGCGCTCCCCGTCCGGCAGGGCACGCAGGCGCTCCAGAACCTCCCGTTCCTTCTGCTCCGCCTGCTGGCGCCCCTGCTCGAAGCGCCGCTTGCGGGCCCCCGGCCCGAAGTGCCTGACGTGGTCGAGGATGACGGGCACGAGCGTGGTGGGGCGTTCGCTCCAGCGCGGCCTCGTGATGTCGATCTCGCCGACGCAGCGCATGCCGTACCTGTCGAGATAGGCCCGGATGGCGTCTCGCGCTTCCTGGCCGCCCGGAAGCCCGGGCAGCTCGTCCAGGAAGCCCTCGTCCTCGACCTCCCGCAGAAAGGCCACCACCTCCGGATGCGGGCGGATGACGTCGGCGACGTCCAGGAGTGCCAGCCCCATCTCCGACGTGACGTTGTGCGGCGCGGACAACGTGAGCGTGTCGGCCACGTTCTTCTCGCCCAGCCACGCCTGCAGTTGCTCATTGAGCCACCACGAGGCCTCCATCCCCGCCGTGATCACCTGCATGCTCCGTGGATCGGCCAGGAGCCGCTTGTGCTCCTGGAAGGCCGCCAGGAGGAAGTCGAACCGCGCCGGCCCGGATGTCGTGGCGATGTCGTGCCGCAAGGCGGCGATGGAGGCCTGACTGCGTTCGATCAGGTCGGTGACGATCGCCGGGTCGGTCTCGACCGGGGCGGGCGCGTTGCCCGCTGGCGACCCTGTCGGGCCCTGATCGGGCAGCGACGGAACGAAGTCGCCGCGGTCGATGACGCTCTCCAGCGCGTCCCTGATCAGCGGATCGGACCTGCCCAGGAGCCTCAGCAGGCCGGCGCGGCTCGAAGGCGATGCCAGGGCCCGGGTGACGTCGACGAACAGCCTCCCACCGGCGGCGTGCATCGGCGCGAGGGCCGTCAGTTGCCACATGGAGAGCCCCAGGGGCTTCATGGCGTCCGTCATCATCTGCTGGTGGCCGACGGAGACGTAGACGTGGTTCTCTCCGTCGCCAGCCTCGGGGACGGGGAACAGCGTGGTGATCGGCCGGCTCTGCACGATCTGGAAGTCGTCGTCGACGAGGCACCATTCGATGTCCTGGGGCTGGCCGAAGTGGGCTTCGATCCGCCGGCCCAGCTCCACCAGCCGCACGACCTGCGCGTCCGTCAGTGCCGGCTGCTCCTGCCGCTCCGGCTCGATCGCCTGTTTCGTCGTTCCGCCGGCCGGCCGGGCGTGGACGGCGAGCCGCTTGGTGGCGATCGCCCTGTCGATGATCACGCCGTCCCGCACCCGGTAGGCGTCCGCGTTCACCAGCCCGGAGACCAGCGCCTCGCCGAGGCCGAAGCTGGCCTCCACGGAGGCGACCTTGCGGTTGGACGTGACGGGGTCGGCCGTGAAGAGGACGCCGGCCGCCTGCGGGAAGGCCATCTTCTGTACGACGACGGCCATGTGGACCGTGCGGTGGTCGATGCCGTTGCGTTGCCGGTAGGTCACGGCCCGCTCGGTAAAGAGCGAGGCCCAGCACCGGCTGACGTGCTGGAGGATCGCCGTCAGTCCGATGACGTTCAGATACGTGTCCTGTTGGCCTGCGAAGGAGGCCGTCGGCAGGTCCTCCGCCGTCGCGCTGGATCGGACGGCGTAGGCGGCTCGATCACCGAGCTGGGTGAGCGCCCGGGTGATCGCCCCCGCCACATCGTCGGGGAGAACGACCGCTTCGATGGCCCGGCGGATCTGCGCACTGAGTGTGCGGAGCGCCTCCTGGTCGTCCGGGTCCAGGTGCGACAGCTGATCGAGCCGATCGTCGATCGACGGCGCTTCGGCCAAGATCCGCCGGAAGGCCTCTGTCGTCACGCAGAAACCAGCTGGCACGCGGATGCCGTCGATCCGCGACATCGCCCCCAGGTGCGCGCCCTTGCCGCCAACGACCGCGACCTGCGTCTGGTCGACCTCCCGGAGACCCACCACGTACTGCTCGATCATCGCGACACCTCCGAGGTGGTCGTCCTGCGTCGTGTCCCACCGGCCGGGCGGATCACCGGCGTCTCGAGCGCGGTCGAACCTTCCGTGGCCGTTTGCAACTTTCCTTGCCGTCCCCTCTGACTGTCGGCCGGCCGCTCCGCCCACCCGGGCGGTCCGCACGCCCGCATCTGCGTGCCGAACGGCCGCGATCGCACTCCGAATGCCACCAGCGGTTCGACGTCACTGCGCCTTCGGTGGGTCGACAACGACACACGCATGGCGTGCCCCAATTCCTCGTCCGTTCTCGGGTCCGGCCGACGATTCTGCGGCAGGAACCGGGTCTTGCGGCAAGCCCCCCGTCGCGGTATATGTTGATGTGGGAGCCTTGCAATCTTGTTTTCTGCTGCGACCGGAATCGTTCTCGCGAAGCGCGGCTTTTCGCGAAGCGCGGCGCAGATCCTCGAACTCCGACAGCTGTGACCGACTCCGGTTCCATCGCCATGGTGACTCCCTCACCTGTGGCATATGGACTGTGATCTTTCGGTTCGGCGCTGTGCCGTCAGTTGCCCGGCAGGATGTACCACCAGCCGTCGCCGAGGTGCTGTCCGCCGGCGACCCGGACGGGCTGGCCGAAAAGGTCGACGACCAGGTCCGGCCGGGGTGCTGCGTCGAGGTAGACGTATCCGCCGGCGTCGTCCGGGATACCGGTCCACTGCGGCAGGAACACCACCGGCTTGTCGTCCTGGCGGCCGACGACCGCTGCGCGGCCGTTGGTGGACAGGTCCCGCAGGTGCAGCGGGAGGCGCTGGCCGTAGTACTCGCGGGAGGTCCCGATCCGCCCCTCCTGGACACCGTCGGCCACCGCGTCGAACGCCCAGCGGTGCGAGGCCCAGTACGACGCGGGGTGGAACAGCCCCCAGTTGGTGAACCACGCGCAGACACCGACGAGCAAGACGGCAGTGGCGAGCGCCGCCGAAGCGCCTGTGGGGACGGCACCGCGCGCCAGTCGCACCGTCAGCGTCAGGGCGATGAGCCACACCGCGAGCTCGAACGGGGGAATGACGAACAGCAGCAGTGAGGCGTTGGGCAGGTCTGCCATCTCGACCCACGCCACCCCGAGCCAGGCCGCCAGTAGGCCGATCCAGCCGTACCGCCGCACCGGCCGCACCGTCGCGGCCGTGACCGCCCCCGTGTCCGACATGGCGACATCATGCCCGACGGCGTGGCTCTCCGGCGCGAGAGCCGAGGTGTCCGCACGCTGGAACCCGACGACCCCGCGACCCTGATCTGGGAGCTTGGGACGGTTGACCCTCGGGCAGCGCCGGCGTCGCGGGCGAGGACCAGTGCGCCGTAGCCGGGGATCCGCGCGTGTCGGTCTGCCCGACAGCAGGCCCGTTCAGGCGATCCTTGACCGAGATTCCCTCGACGCTTCTCGCTTGACCGTCCTGACTGGACTTGTGAGAGTCGGCTGATGATCGTGGTCCAGCGGGTGCTGACGGCATGGACAAAGCGGTCGCGGGGCGCACCCGGCGCGGTACGACGTAACGCCGTAGCGGAGATGTTCCGGCTGCCCCATGGCGACCCGGCCGCCCCTGAGGAATGGGTGAAGCGGTCGCGAGGTGCGCGAAGGGTGGCGCGACGCGACGCGGCCGCCAAGGCACTCCAGCTGCCACCACCCGGGGGCCAGGCCGAGGTGCTTGTCCACCAGGTCGTTGCCCGTGAGGAGGACGACTTCGTGGTGCGACAGACGGCGGCCAGGCTCACCCTGCCGGAAGTCGGGCCGTTCAGCTCGGCTGGCGTGCAGTTGGAGATGGTGGCCGGGCAGCTCGTGGTGGCCGGCGACACCCGTGTCTGGTGTCAGTGCTTCACCGTCTTCCCGCCGCGCCCGAATGACACGGTGCTCCGTCTGCCGGTCGGCCAGTGGGGGCGTTGGCGCCTCAACTTCCGGCTCTGGGAGGACTGGGGCAACTGCGAGTGGCAGTACCAGAAATGGGTGGTCAACGTCGCCCATCTGGCCGGCCCGCCGCCGGCCGACCTGTTCCAGGTGACGGAGGCGGCCGACATCGTCGACGACATGGTCCGGCTCTCGCGCCCGACACGGTCGCAGGACCGACGGATCTTTCGGTCCGGGCGCCGTTGAAGGTGTCCGACCAGCGACACCAAGAGGCGTCGCGGGCCGGACGGCATCCGGATCGTCGACGAAGCGCGCTCACGCCGAGTAGAGGACGTCCTGTCGGGGCCAGCCGTCCTTCGCTTGACGTGAGCGCTAGATCTCCAGCCGCAGCCCGGCCCATCGGTCGAGCCATCCCTTGACCGTCACGCGGCGCTGTACCGTCGCGCGGCCCGCTGCGTTGTCGAAGGCTGGAGAGGGGCGGACAACCATGTTCACAAGGTCAGCCAGCCCATGGCAGGAGACCAGGCGAACAGAACCACCCCGAAGAGTAACCGCGACGCACGTTGCCGTTTCGGGCCAGCGCGACATCGCGTCCAGGGCGGACGTGTAGGGCTCATCGCCATTGCGCAGATGCATCCGTGCTTGATTACGGATCTCCCACGGCACCCCAGGCAGGGCCACCATGGCTTGGGCTTCGGCGCGTGCGTCCTCGCGTGGGTCCAGCTTCTCCGGGTCGAAGTAGGCGACATCCACGTCGCGCTCCGGCGAGAACGGGAGGTTGCTGATCGTGTCCCAGACGCGGTTGCGTACGAAGCCGGCACCGATCCACCAGTCCGGTAGTCCAAGGTCGGCCGTAGCCCAAAGGACTCTCATCGCTCCCGGGTCTGACTCGATCACGCCCACCACGTCCTGCGCGCTCATGACCACTCCAGGGACCCTAGACCAGCGGACGAACGCACCGCTCGAGAGGCGGGGTCGAGGGCGGAGCGAAGCCCGGCACCGACCCGCTTCGGTGCGATCATCACCGCAGACATCCGCTCATGCCGCGAAGCGGTGCAAGCCGTTCCATTGGTGATCGGCGGCTCCACCGTCCCGCGCCTGGCGGCAGAAAGGACGGGTCGCAGCCAGCGGTAACCACTATTTCAGACAGTTCGTCGCACTCCCGGAACGGTTGTGGCCAGGCGTTGGCCCGGCTGCTGGAACTCATCAGTGTGGTCTGGCAGATACGCCGCGCACCGGCTCTCGTCAGGCCTTGAGCCCGTAGCTTGCAAGGAACTCGAGGAAGTCTCGGGCGACGAGCTCGTCATCGCCGGCGTCGTGAAAGCGAAACCAGACCTGCTCGTGGCAGTGGCCGTCGATCACTGGGAAGCCCCAGTGGTCGCCGGTGCCGACCGGGGCGACTGCGACGAAGCTGCGGTCGGGAAACTCCCGGTCGTTGACGGTACGGAGGTCGTCCCGCGACGAGGGCACGGGCACAATCGGGAACAACTCGACGAAGCCGAACTCGCCCCCGCCGTAGCGCATCATGAACGCCTTGTACTTGTCCGGAAGAGCTACCGCCATCTCCCGCTCGACGCTCGTAATCTCCTTCTGGGTGGCGGTATGGCCTTCGATAAGCGCGAACCCATACTCGGCTTGTTCCGTAACCGACTTCCGGCGAAGTGGCTCCGCCAGCGCCTCGAACTGCGCAAGCTCCATGCGCGGATCCTACGCATCGCCTTATCAACCGCGACTCACTCAACTGCCGCCGATCGCGCGCGTTCGGCGCCGCCCAGTCGTGCCGATGGATGCCTAGCCACTACAGAAGCACCGGGTGCCTGGAACCCTGCCCGGACTACTCTCATGGCGTGCGCGCCGATGATCTTCCGTTGCCTCCCGCGTTCGAAGCGGTTACGGCCTGGGCTGGCACCGGGCGGGTGGTGCGTGCCACCGAGCTGGACGTGGCGACGTGGCGGCTTCCCGAGCCGCAGAAGGCCGCGCTGGTCTGCTGTGGCGTGCCGCTGATCGATGACCTCGTGAATGTGGTGTCGTTCCACGCAGAACCGACGACGTACCGGTTGGCGAACTCCGACGACCTGGACTGGGTGTACAGGGCCGCGCCGGGGACCGGGGAGGTGCAGGCATGCTCGTCGGACGGCAGCACCTGGTTCGTCAACTCGACCATCAACCACTGGCTGTGCTCACTGCACATGGTCGGGATCTGGCTGACCCGCTCGACCGCCATCGGCCGCTGGGACGAGGACGGACAGGCCGAAGAGGAAGCGCTCGCGGAGCTCGCCGACCTGTTGGAGCGGATCAGGGCCCATGACCCGCCCGCGTTCGGGGACGGCGACCATAGAACCCACTTCTGGCCCGCAGTGCTCGACCGGTGGCTCTACTGATCGACGTTGATATCCTCTTCTGGCTCGAACAGCGCGCTCGTCGGGCAACATGGCGGCGCCGTCTGTGTGGCCGCGCGAACCGCTTCGAGCAGTCACCGACCGCTGGTCCCTGGTCCCTTTCATGGCCGGCGTCCTGCCCGGCACCGCGCTAGCCTGCCGCGCATGGTCTACCGCGTCGGGGACGTGCTGCGTATCTCCTGCCCGTTCACGCCAACGGTCGTCGTCGGCGTCGACGAGGCGCACGTCAGCGTCCGCTGGCCCTGGTGGGAGATCGACCCGGACGCGGAGGGCTCGTGCTGGAACGGCGTGGTGGCCCTGGGCCGTGCCCATCCGGACGAGCTGTACGTGACCGACCCGCCTGCCCCGCGCCTCGCACCCGGTGATACCTGTCGGATCGGTATCCCGGCGCGGATCATCCACGTCATCGAGGTTCACGAGTACGATCCGCCGCAGGAGACGGGCTGGCTGCCCCGCCCGGGCCTGAGCCTGCTCGTCCTGCGCGCCGGCGAGGCTCCGGACGCGGCATCGGAGTTCCAGGGCACGAGCATCGAGCCCGGCGGCGGTGTTCCGTTCACGCTCGAACTGCTCTTCCGGCCGTACGCCTTCCTGATGGCCGGCGACGACGTCGCTGACGCCGATGGTCGTGCCTGGCGCTTCGACGGTCCATGGACCTGGGCCGCTTACGACGGCGCTGGCGGCGTGCCCGCCTGGCCCCTGACCCTACTGGCCGGCGGAGCGGATCCGGTGGCCGTGGCGACGGCGACCGCTACCGGATCCCACGAAGCCGAAGCCAGTCGCTGGCGTCGAGCGGCCGGCATTCAACACGAAACCTCGCCCCGCTGACGAGGCCACAGCTTTCCGTGGCCGTTCGCGTTACTCGGCAGTTGTATGGCGCGAACGAGCACCGTCCGGGATAGCCTTGGCGCATATGGCTACCTATCGCAGCGCCTCAGTGCTTCTTTCCTCCGACGGCACCAGGACCCCCGGCACCGCCGCGCTCTTCGCCGAGCCCGCCCGCAAGGGTGGGACCCCGCCGTGGGCAGGCGACTTCCGACCCGCCAACAGCGCCGGCAACGGCCCCAAGAACGCCGTCGGGAAGACCTTCACGTTGGAGCTGCCCGACGGCAGCACCGGCAAGGTCGTGGTCCAGGGCCTCAAGAGCGGAAAGGGAGGCGTCGTGCTGGCGTTGATGGGCGAGGACGCGCCCCCCTTCTGATCAGGAAACTGATCGCGTACCGGCCAAAGACGGCCGGTACGTGACCCCGCCGATGTCGATGCGTCCGGATGGCTGCCGGGCGCATCGCCTCACCCGTGGTTGGGCGTCGACGAAGGCCAGGTGCCTGATCCTCCGCTGAGAACGCTCGAGCCGCTGCCGTCGACGCACCGTGAGCGGCGGGGGAGATGTCGTGGGTGGTGCGGCAGCGCTGGTGATGGCTCGGGTCCGGGCTGCCCTGGGCCGGCGGCCCGCCGGCCCAGGGCGACCGGTCAGCGGCGGCCGGTGGCCAGGGCGACGAGGTACTGTCCGCCGCCGGCGTCGACGCTTGCGGTCACCGGCAGCCCGGGCACCAGCCGGGAGAACCGGTCGACCAGCCAGTCCGCCGCCTCCTGGGCGTCCTTCCTGCTCGGACAGCGGGTGACCAGCTCGCGGCCACCCTTGCGTTCGAGTCGCTCGGCGACGGTGATCAGTGGCGCGGGCTCCACCACGTGCAGATGATCCGGCCAGGCGATGACCACCTTGACCGCGCCCTTGCGGGTGTTGCAGGCACGGTGCGCGAGTCGCTCGGCGACCTTGGCCTTCCTGTCGGCGGTGCGGCTGTCGACGCTGGGGCCACGGGGGTCGTTCACCGACATGTCGGCGTCGACCGGCTCGTCGCACACCCAGCACCGCCAACCGTCACGCCTGGCGACGTCATCGAGGAGACTCATCCAAGCAACCTAACCGGTCAGCCTCCGGCCAACGGCAGCCCCGGTCGGGGCGAGCGCCGCCAGGGGTGTTGAACGTGCGAGGGACTCGCTCTCCTGCGCCCTCCGTCCTGACTCGCGGACGACGCACCGGCCGCCGAACCATGTTGGTCAGTCCATCGGCGGGCGGTCGATGACCTCGACGAACATGATCATGTTATCGACCACGTCAAGGATGAGCATGCCCGCCCGGTGCGGGCTGAGACCGACGTTCCGGTGGCCCGGACCGTAGGCGCCGGCCGGTGGTGGTTGCGTGTAGAAGCTCTGGCAGAAGCCGTCGCCGCAACCGCACTCCTGGAGCACTCGGAGACTGCCGACCTGGTCGACCAGGTCGCCCTCGTCCGCCTCGCGAAGCGCGGTCGCAAGCTCCGCCGCCAGACGCGGCCATCTGTCGACCACAAGTGGTGGTTGCCCAAGCGTCATCGTGCGACGGTAGCCGACGACGGAGGTTCGGACTGGCAAGCGCTGATCGGTGGCCAATCGGGCGCGTGGTTTGCCGACCCCGCATCCACAGCCGGCCAAGAGACGAAATCGATCCGCGCGCTATGTTGGCCGGTCGGTGGAGTTGGACGGGCAGTCCGCGGTGCGCTTCGTCCGGGATCCGGCGGGACGGCGCCGGCCGGTCGGCCGATCGACGAGTTCCGGGGGCGTGCGAGGTCACCGCCTGCCGACGCTGGCAGACTGACGCGCTCGTACCCGAAGGAGACGCATGGCGAAGCTCATCTACTCGATGGTCACCTCACTCGACGGCTACGCCGAGGCGGCGGAGGGCGGCCTCGGCGCCGGGGCCGACGACCAGGAGGTGCACACCTTCATCAACGACCTCTTCCGCCCCGTCGGGACGTACCTCTACGGCCGACGGATGTACGAGACGATGGTCTACTGGGAGACCGCGCACACCGAGCCCGACCAGCCGCCGCACATCCTGCAGTACGCCCGCGACTGGCAGGCCGCGGAGAAGATCGTGTACTCCACGACGCTGGAGTCGGTGTCGAGCGCGAAGACCAGGATCGAGCGGGCCTTCGACCCGGAGGCGGTGCGCAGGCTCAAGGCCGAGGCCGATCGCGACCTGACCGTCGACGGCCCGAACCTCGCCGCCCAGGCGATCGCGGCCGGCCTGGTGGACGAGTACCACCTGTTCATCACCACGAGCGTGGTCGGCGCCGGCAAGCGGTTCTTCCCCGACGGCGTGCGCCTCGATCTCGAACTGGTCGAGCAGCGTTCCTTCGACCACAGCGGAGTGATCTACGCGCGCTACCGGACCCGCTGAGTCGCACCGGTTGGTGACGCTTCCGGGGGCGGAGCTGGGGCGGGCGCTCCGTGGGTCCCGGCTGGTTGGGCCAGGGCGGCGGTCGCAGTTGGCGGCGGTCGATTCGATCGGCGGCTTGACGGGCGGGTCAGGATGTGACGTAGTGGATCGAGCGATTCGGATCGATGTCGGCCGGGCGTAACCGTCCGTGACGTCCAGGAGGCTTGTCCGTGTCTTTGTCTCGCCGTCAGTTCCTGTCCCGCTCGGCTGGAGCCGGTTTCGCCGTGGCCGTGGCCGGTTCGGTCGACGCCCTGTTCACCGCGGCACCCGCGCTGGGGGTGTCCGGCCCGAAGACCGGGTACGGTCCGCTCGTGCCTGACCCGGCCGGCATGCTCGACCTGCCGGTGGGCTTTCGCTACACGGTGCTGTCCCGCGAAGGCGCCGTCCGGCCCGACGGTGGCGTCGTGCCGAGCCGGTTCGACGGTATGGGTTCCTTCGCCGACAGGGCGCGCGGCACCCGCCTGGTCCGCAACCACGAGTGCTCCCCGACTGCGAGGATCAGGGTCGTGGCTCCGCCGGAGCGCACGTACGACCCGGCCGCCGGGGGCGGGACCAGCACCCTCGTAGTCGACGCGTCGAACCGCGCCGTCTCCGAGCACGTCAGCCTCGGCGGCACGGCCATCAACTGTTCCGGCGGCCGGACGCCGTGGCGCACCTGGCTGACCTGTGAGGAGACCGAGGACAAGGCGGGCGCCCGCGGGTACGCGAAGGACCACGGGTTCGTCTTCGAGGTCGACCCGTACGACGATGCGCGCAACACCGATCCGACACCGCTGACCGCGATGGGCCGGTTCCAGCACGAGGCGGTCGCGGTCGACCCGCACACCGGCATCGTCTACGAGACCGAGGACGCCTTCGTGGCGCCGCTGGGCAGCTTCTACCGTTTTCTGCCGAACCGGCCGCTCGGCGGTCACGGGAGCCTGCGGGCAGGCGGCGTGCTGCAGGCCCTGCACGTTCCGGACCTGCCGGACCTGTCGGTGGTGACGAGCGCGGGCACGTCCTTCTCCGGCGTCGAGTGGCTCGACGTGCCGGACCCGCTGGCGACCACGGAGTCGGTCCGCGCCCAGGACTACGGCAAGCCGATCACCGGTGGGTACAAGATCGAGGGCGCCTGGTGGGGGGAGAACGACGGCTGCGCCTACTTCGTCTCGTCGTTCGCCCGGCGTGAGCAGGGCTCGGCCCGCGACCACGACGGCCAGGTCTGGCGGTACGACCCGCGAGCCAACACGTTGCGCCTGGAGACCATCTTCACCCGTCCCACCCCGGCGCCGGAGAACCCGGAGTTCGACGCCCCGGACAACATCTGCATGTCGCCGTACGGGGGCCTGATGATGTGCGAGGACGGGATCGGGGACCAGCACATCCTCGGTACGACCGCCGCCGGCGAGGTGTTCGTCTTCGCACGTAACCGGGTCAACGTCGGCACCGCCGAGGAACCGGAGTTCGGCGAGTTGGCCGGCGCGACGTTCTCCGCCGACGGCCGGACCATGTTCTTCAACGTCTACAACCCGGGCATCACGTACGCCGTCACCGGCCCCTGGAACCGCCGCCAGCGCTGACCCCGCAGCCGCCGTCGGCGCTTCCGGTGTCCCAAACGTGCCGGTCACGGCCTGGCTCAGACCTGTCACAGCCCTCTGCGAGGATCGCTGCCGTGACTGGATGGATCTACAACGATCGCCCTGAGGGCGTGAGGTTCCTGGCCGAGCGGATCATGGAGCCGGGCCGCGGGGCGATCGAGGCCGAGGTCTGGGACTGGGTCGTGCGTGGCCAGGATGACGCCGACGAGTTCGTGGAATATTTCGACCAGGACGAGCTGCGTCACGGCGCCACCGACGAGGAACTCAGGGCGGCGTACGAGAAGGCTCTGGCCGTCCGGCGGGAGCAGCAGCGGGAGTGGGGTGCGGTGCGGAGCAACCTCACCCGTGCCTTCGTCGACCTCAACGAGCTCGGCGTGTTGGCCAGGGAGGACTTCAGCTGCTGTGGCACCTGCGCGTCCGCTGAGATCCACGATGAGCGGGACGACTCCCGGCACTGGCACGGATACCTCTGGTACCACCGCCAGGACACGGAGTCGTTGATCGCGAGCGAGGGCGGGGAGGTCTACCTCGGCTACGGCGCCTATCCGGCAGCGGACTTCGACGAGGTCGCCTATGCCGCCCTGCCGAAGGCCGAACAGCGGGCCCGCTACCAGGCCGACGTGGAACGGCTACTGGACGAGATCGTCTTTCCGGTGCTCCGCACGTACGGCATGCGGGTGGAGTGGAACCGCCAGCAGTCGAGCCGGATACGGGTCAGCGGCGCCCGGTGGTACGCGCCGTTGATCTGAAACGTGACGCAGCTCCGAGTCCCGGGCGGTCCGCGCCGTCCGCGGAGGGCCGCTGACCCTCGGGTCGGTCGACGGGCACCCCCTGCCGCGCACCGCCCAGCAGGCATCGGCTAGGAACGTGGCATGCCGCGCTACCTGCTCTTTCCTGGCCGCCACCACCTGCTGACCCGCTTCCAGGCCGGGTACCTTCGCCAGCTCGCGGCGCAGGGCGACGGCCCCCTCGCCGACGGTGACGGTGCGGCCGGGGGCGAGGACGCCGGCGGGACGACCGTGGTCTGGGCGGTCACCTCGGCCAACCACGAGAACACCCGGCGCAACCCGGTCCCGTACCACCGTCGGGAGGCGGCGATCGAACGGTTCAGCGTGCTCGCCGGGCTCCGGTCGGTGGTGGTGCCGATCTTCGACACCACACCCACCGACCGGTTCGCCGAGGTGACCCTCAAGACCGTCGCGGCGTTCACCGGGCTGGAGCTGACCCCGGCGGACACGGTGGTCGCCTGCTCCACCCCGGAGGTCGCCGTCATGTACGAACGGCTCGGGTTCCGTATCGCGGGGGTGGAGGCCGACGTCGAGCCGGCGCCGGTGCGGCCGTGGGACGTCCTGCTGCGGCTGGCGGACGACGATCCGTCGTGGCGTGAGCTCACCCACCCGGCGACCGTCGACGTGTACCGCCGCTACCGCCTCGACGACCTGGTCCGTTCGGTGGTGAACGACCCGGTGGTCGGCGACGAGGGCGGGCTGACCACCACCCGCGACTACCGGACGTACGCCGAGGCGTTCAGCGACGCCGCGCAGCGCAAGTGGGACGCGGTGCGCGAGCACGTGCGGCCGGGGCGGATCGTCGACGTCGGCTGCGGCGCGGGGGCCGTCCTGGAGTTGGCCGACCGGGAGCCGGCCCTGCGGGAGAGCGACCTGATCGGCGTCGAGGTGGCCCGGCACCTGTACGAGGAGTGCGTCCACAAGAAGGCGCAGGGGGTGTTCACCAACCCGAACGTCTTCTTCTACCGGCGTAACGTGCTCGGCGGGGCGGTGTTCGCGCCGCGCTCCGTGGACACCACGATGACCTTCGCGCTGACCCACGAGATCTGGTCGTACGGCGAGCGGATGGCCTCGCTGCGCCGGTTCGTGCAGGCCCTCTACGACCACACCGTGCCCGACGGGGTGTGGATCAACAGTGACGTGTGCGGGCCGGACGGCAAGGACCGGACGGTACACCTGCGTCTGGCGACGACCGACGGCGTCAACCCGCCCCGGCCGCGTACCGACCTGGCGGCCGCGCCGCCCGGTGAGGTGGCGTCGTACGTCCGCGCGCTGTCGACCCGGGCCCGGCTGGACCAGTTCGCGGTCGACTACCGGTTCCCGTTCGCGTACCGCCCGGTCGACGGGGCGGACGGCACGGTCGAGCTGACCCTCGGCGCGGCGATGGACTTCCTCACCCGCAAGGACTACACCGACAACTGGCTGTCGGAGACCCAGGAACAGTTCTGCGGCATGGAGTACGCCGACTGGAAGTCGTTGCTCACCGACGTCGGCTTCGAGATCGACGCCGCGAGCGGCACGTCCCGCAACGACTGGATCATCACCAACCGTCTCGCCCCGGTGGCCGCCCTCAGCACCCCGGCGGGCGAGCCGCTGGACTGGCCGGTCACCCACGTGCGCCTGGTCGCCCGTCGCCCGGTCAACACCTGACGCCCCGGCGGCCCATCGTCGAAGCTCACAGGTGGGTTCCGCCGGTGGCGTCGATGGTCTGGCCCGTGATCCATCTGCCGGCGTCGCTGGCGAGGAAGCGAACCACGTCGGCGATGTCGTCAGCGGTTCCGAGGCGGCCGAAGGCGGACAACGCCGCGGCCTGCTCACGCGCGCCGGGCGCGTCGATCCAGTCGGCATTGATGTCGGTGTCCACGACGCCGGGTGCGACCGCGTTGACGGTGATGCCGCGGGTCGCCAGCTCGGGCGCGATGGCTCGTAGCGCCCCCTCCAAGCCGGTCTTCGAGGCGGTGTAGGCGACGTGGGTGGGCGCGGCGATCCGCGTGTACCCGGTCGAGATCGCGATCACGCGCCCCTGATCGTTGAGGTGGTCGCCGAGGGCGTGCAAGAGGAAGAGGGGCGCGGTCAGGTTCACGGCCAGCACGCGGGCGTAGGTTCCGGAATCCAGCTGCGAGAGTGTCTGGGCGCCGTTGATCCCGGCGTTGCTGACCAGAACGTCCGTGCCCGAGTGCCCATGTGCGGCGACGGCGGCCTGCCACTCGTCGGCGACGGTCTGCGCGGCCCGCTCACCCTCGGAGAGGTCCGCTCCGATGATCACGGGAGTGGCGCCGTGTGCGCGGATGCGGTCGGCGGTCGCCTCCGCGGCGCCACGGTCGTGGCCGTAGTGGATGCCGATCAGTGTGGCCCCGTCGCGGGCGAGGCCTTCGGCGACGGCAGCGCCGATGCCGCGCGAGGCGCCGGTGACGAGAGCGGTCGGTCGGGTCACGAGTTCCTCCGTAGTGGTCGTTACGAAAAGGTCCGTGCGATACCGTAGCACTCGCTATGGAACCTGTGACGCGTCGCGCGGGACGCCCGCGCTCCTTCGATCCCGATGTCGCGTTGGACACGGCGCTGGCCCAGTTCTGGGAGCACGGGTACGAGGGCGCGAGCCTGGCCAGGTTGCAGGAGGCCACGGGGCTGACCGCGCCCGCCCTGTACCGGGCGTTCGGATCGAAGGAGCAGCTGTTCGAACGGGCCGTGAAGCGATACCAGGACAGACAGGGGTTCGCCCTGAACGATCGACTCCCGTTCCGCCGAGCCGTTGCCGAGTACCTGGCCCGGGCCGCCCGCGAGTTCACCACCGGTCCCGGGCGCGGGTGCATGATCTCGACGGGCATGCTGGCCACGAGCCCGGACGCACGCGTCGCGGCCGAGGCCGTCCGCATCGAGCGCGAACGCGCGCTGGACATGATCCGCAACCGTTGCGACGGCGCCCTGGAGCAGGGGGAGCTACCCGAGGGTACCGACACCGAGAGCCTGGCCAGGGCGCTGGCCGCGGTGATTCAGGGCATGTCCGTCCAAGCGCGCGACGGTGCCGACACCCGGCAACTCGAAGGCCTCGCCGAGGCCGCCCTGGCAGTCATCCCGGGTCGCGGCTAGCGGCGGGCCGTGCGCGATCCACGGTTCGCTGTGCGGCACCCCGTCGACCCGGTCGGCGCGGGGCGGGTCATTCGCAGCGGTCTTCGGCGCCTCGGCCGTACGGCTCGCAGCAGTCGGGGCGGTGCCGGTAGACCCGGAGGTCCCGGCCGCGCCGGTGGCCGTACTCGGTCGTGATCTCGTACAGGCAGGCCTGCCACACGACGACCTCCCCGGCGCCGGGCACCACCCGTCCGTCACCCGGCCCGCCGCGCAGCAGCACGTCCACCCCTCGACGGTACGTCCCCCGCGAGCGCGCGACGCGGCGTACGGAGCTCTGCCCCCGAGCGGGCTGCGGGCCATGGCCGGTCTCCGAGCTGAACGCAGCACCCGAGGGCCGCGCCCGGGCCGCCTTCGCTCAGCCCGGCGCGTCCATTAGGGCGGTGACATAGGCGTCCAGCCGCTCCTCCACGGCCCGCGTCGTCAACTCCGTCCTCCCCGCCTCCCGCCATGGCTGCGCCACCACCTGCACCTCCTCCGAGCACGCCAGCGCGTCCCGCACCTGCCAGTACCGCCGCTCGCTCGATACTGCGGCCAGCACCCCGCCCGCCTCCTCGTACGCCTGCGCGAACCGCAGACCCCACGCCGGGCCGTGAAGCAGCGCGAGGTTGGTGCCGCAGTGCGCCACATCGAGATCCGCCGGGCCCCAGGAGGTCGCCGCCCAGTCGACGACGCCGGTGATCCGGACACCTGCCGCCCCCGCGGGCGGCGCGTCGAACAGCACGTTGCCCGGTTGGAAGTCCCGGTGCAGGAATCGCCCTTCATAGGGCGGCGCGGGCCTGCGGATCACGTCGATCGCCGCGGCCCATGCCGCCGCGTCGGCGCCCTCCGGCGTCACGACGGTGTCGGCGGTCGTCAACGCCACGTACTCACGGGGCCGCTCGGCGGGCCGCACCGCGTGAATCGCCACGAGTTGACGGGCCAGCAGAGGAACGCGCGTCTCCAGTCCCTCGTCCTCGAGGACCGTCCGGCCGGCCAGATGTGTCATCAGCAGCGACGGATACTCGCAGTGCACGGCGGTCGGATCGACCGCGACCAGCTCAGGAGCCGGCACGCCGGTCCCCGTGAGCAGGGACAGGGCGTCGGCCTCCCGATGCAGCCAGTCCTCGGCGTGTCTGACGTAGAAAGGGTCGACGAAGCTCCGCAGCACCAGCTCACGGGTGCTTCCGTCCCGCGTGCCGATGGTCAGCCTCCGCATCTCGGCGGTGATGCCGCCGCGCAGCGCCTCGGTCCTGACAACCCGTTCACCGACCTCCAGGTGCCGACTGACCCAAGCCAGCGTCGACGGCAGGACAGCCGCCGCCTCATCGTCGTTGATCACCCTGCCACCTCATCATCCGCAGGGCGGCACGCGGAGTGGTTATGCGGGGAAGCGCCGACAGCCGCTGCACCGCAGGGTCGTCCACCAGCGGCACCGAGCATCCGAACGGTGCCACCCCTCCCGGCGTCCGCCCGAGCAGGCCGAATGACCGCACCCCAGGGTCGATGTAAAGATTTCTAGACATGAAGTCAAAGATTCGGTACCTTCATGATGTCAAAGATTCCAGACATCCGGAGGGCTTGTCGTGTCGCACGAAGAGAAACGCGCCTGGATCAGGCTGGTCGTCGCCGTGCTCGGCTACTCCGCCTACGTGGCGCTCATCGCCAGCCGCGCCGACGGTCGCTCGCTGCCCGACGTGCCGTACGCGAACGCCCTGTTGTGGACGGTCGGCGCGGCCATCGCCGCGTCGATCGTGGCGGAGACCGGCATGGCCGTCGTGAATCCGCGCGCGTCGCGCGCCAGGGACGTGCGCGACCGCGAGATCGGGCGGCTCGGCGACCACGTCGGCCAGTCGTTCGTCGTCATCGGCGCGGTCGCTGCGATGTTGATGGCCATGGTGGACTGGGACCGGTTCTGGATCGCCAACGTCATCTACCTGTGCTTCGTGCTGTCGGCCATCGTCGGCGGCATCACCAAGGTCGTCGTGTACCGCAGGAGCTTCCCGCAGTGGTGAAGCCGACGCAGGTCACCAACCGCATCCGCGCGCTGCGCTTCGCGCACGGCGAGATGACCCAGGCCGAGCTCGCCGAGCGCATCGGCGTGACCCGGCAGACCCTCATCGCCATCGAGCAGGGCCGCTATTCGCCGTCCCTGGAAATGGCCTTCCGGATCGCCCGGGTGTTCGGCGTTCCGCTCGACGACGTGTTCCAGTACCCCGACTCCCCCGAGGAGAAGGCATGAAAGCGATCGTCCGAGACGTGTACGGCCCGGCCGACGTGCTCGAGCTCCGCGAGGTCGACAGACCCTCGGTCGGAGACGACGAGGTGCTCATCGAGGTACGCGCCGCCGGCCTGGACCCGGGCGTGTGGATCTTCATGACCGGCCGGCCCATGGCGGTGCGGCTCGCGGCCGGGCTGCGCCGGCCCAGGGTCGCGGTGCTCGGTCGGGCCGTCGCCGGTGTGGTGGTGGCCCTCGGCGCCAACGTGACCCGCCTGCGCGCCGGCGACGAGGTGTACGGCACCTGTCAGAGCGGCTCGTTCGCCCAGTACGCGACGGCGCGGCAGCACCGGGTCGCACCCAAGCCGGCCAACCTCACCTTCGCGCAGGCGGCGGCGGTGCCCATCTCCGCGGTGACCGCGCTGCAGAGCATCCGCGACGCACGCGTGCAGCCCGGACAGCGGGTGCTGATCACCGGCGCCGCCGGAGGCGTCGGGTCGTTCGCCGTCCAACTGGTCACGGTGTACGGGGCGAGCGTGACCGGCGTCTGCGGCACCTCGAAGACCGAGCTGGTGCGTTCCCTCGGCGCCGAGGACGTCATCGACTACACCCGGCACGAGATCGACCGTGGCGGCGCGCGATACGACATCGTCGTCGACACCGCCGGCAACCGGCCGTTGTCGCTGCTGCGTCGCGCGACCACGCCGCGCGGCACGATCGCCCTCGTCGGTGGCGGCCACGCCACGGGCCGGCTGCTCGGCGGCTTCCAACGCCAGCTGGCCGCGCCGTTGCTCTCCCTGTCCGGCAGCCAGCGGGTGCTCGGCGTGACCGCTCGGGAGCGCTACGAGGACCTCGAGGAACTGACCACCCTCATCGAGGCGGGCTCGGTCACCCCGGTCATCGACCGCAGCTACGCTCTCGCCGACGCGCCCGCCGCGATGCGCTACCTCGCCCAGGGCCATCCCGCGGGGAAGATCGTCGTCACGGTGTAGCCCCGCCGGCCGCCGCACCGCACGACCCCCGCGACCGCGAACCACCAGCCCACCCGATGGTGGCGACCACGACCCACCACCGGGTCGGCCGTGGCGGACCGGGCCACCACCGGGTGTACCGGACCGGACGGATGCCAGCACCGGGTCGTCGCCATCGCGCCGGGGGGCATTATGGCCGGTCGTCGATCAGTCCACACTGGTCGGACGGTCGGGAGTTCGGAGGCGTTCGTGGTCGGATCTCCGGCCGCCCAGACCTGGTCCGCGCCGGACAACGTCGATATCGTTACCGGCCAATCGGACGGCCGATGACCGTTCGTCGTCAGCCGACCTCCCCAAGCTTCCAGATCAGGAGGACGCGCTCGTGGCCTCACCCGCCGATTCGACAGTCACCGGCGACGACGTCGAGCCGCAGCGGCCCATTCCGCGGTTCCTCACCGAGTTCACGCCCACTCGGTGGCGCCGTCGGCTGAGCCCTTTCTCGCGCGTGCCCAAGCACTCCAAGATGGGCGAGACCTGGCACGTGGCGGCGAAGACCGCCCCGGACGAGCTGGTCATCGTCGATCGCCCGCCGGACATCGACCCCGGCGGAGCCGAAGCCCGCACCTACACCCAGTGGGCGGAACTCGTCGACCGCGCCGCGGCCTGGCTGCACAAGGCGGGCGTGCGCCCGTGGGACCGGGTGGCGATCCTCAAGCAGAACCACCTGGACATCGTCGTTCTCGGCTGCGCCATCGCCCGGATCGGCGCCATCCCCTGCATGTTCTCCGGCTCCTACGGGCCGGAGGCGATGATCCCGATGCTGAAGCGGCTGGAACGGCCGTTCCTGCTGACCGACCAGAAGCACCTCGACAAGTGCGGCATCACCCCCGAGGTGGTGGCCGAGCTCACCGTACGGACGATCAGCGTCGACGCGGTCGCGGACCGGCCGGACGTGCTGCGCCTGGACGACTTCAAGGACGCGCCGCCGGTCCAGCCGAACATGCGCGAGTTCAAGGAGCCGGTGGTCATCACGCACACCTCCGGCACCACCGGCATTCCCAAGCTGGTCATGCACTCCGCCGAGTCCATCTACGCGATGGCGATCGTCGAGACCGAGCGGTGGCCCCGGTTCGGGCTGCGGCGCAGCGACACGGTGGCGTTCTGCGACCCCTACACGCACGAGCGGCTCACCACCATGCAGCTGGCGATGGCGGCGGTCGGTCCGCGGGTGATCTACCTGTCCGACCCGCTCTCGCCCCGGGTCCGGGAGCTGCTGGCCGAGCACAAGCCGACGCTGGTGGAGGCGCTGCCGAACATCTACCTCGCCTGGGAGCCGCTGGCCCGCGACCCCGCCGGCCTGTTCAGCAACGTGCGGGAGTACGTCAACTCGTTCGACGCCATCCACACCCGCACGATCCGCACCTTCATGGCCGCCACCAAGCGGCGGTTCCCGATCTGGGTCCAGTCGTGGAGCCAGAGCGAGAACGGCGCGCTGTGCATCCGGCCGTTCTTCCGCTTCGTCGTGCGCCGCAGGGGGCACCGGCCGCCGCCGACGCAGCTGATCGGCTGGCCCATCCCGTTCCACGCCAAGATGCGGGCGGTGGACCCGGAGACCGGCAAGGAGGTCCCGCGCGGCCAGGTCGGCCTGATCGAGATCGACCAGCCGGGACGGTGCCTCGCGTACGTGGGCGAGCAGGACCGGCACGACCTGAAGTGCAACGGCAGGTGGTGGAACACCGGCGACCTCGCGGTCATCAACAAGTGGGGCGCCGTGCGGATCGTGGACCGGGAGATCGACCGGATCCCCGGCGGCAGCGCGATCGAGTTCGAGGACCTCATCCTCGACCGGATCGAGTACACCACCGAGGTCGTCATCCTTCCGGTCGCCGGTGACCTGCCGGTACCCGTGGTCAGCACCACGGACGACGTACCGCTGGACAGAGCCGACTGGGAGCGGGCGGTCGCCGACCTGAGCCCGATGGCCGCGCCGATCCAGATAAAGTGGGACGAATTCCCGCGCACCGGCACCTGGAAGATCCGCCGGGTCGCGCTCCGGGAGAAGCTGCTCTCCGGTGCCCAGCCGATCGGCATCGGGCGTTGGAACTGAGCGTCCTCGTCCCCTGATCACCCCGACGCGGCGCCGGTCCCGACTGTGCCGGCGCCGCGTCGTTCCGCACCACCGCGGTCGAGCGAAGGGTAACTGCGATGTTGGATCTCCTCGGCCGGCTCGCGCACCGGGCGCGCCGGTGGGTGATCGCCGCCGCCGCGGTGTTCCTGGTCGCCGCAGGCGGCTGGGGAGCCGGCGCCTTCGACGACCTGGCCGTCGGCGGGTTCACCTACGCGGCCAGTGAGAGCTCCCGCGCCGACGAGGTCGAACGCAAGGCGCTCGGACGCAACGACGCGGACGTCGTCGTGTTGTTCGGCAGCGACCGCTGGACGGTGGAGGACCCCGCGTACGCCGACGCCGCCCGCCGCGTGCTGGACGGGCTGCCGGCGGACCGGGTCGAGGGCGTGACCGACTACTGGCGGGCCAGAGTTCCCGCCCTGGTCAGCACCGACCGGCACGAGACCTTCGCGGCGGTGCAGGTCGCCGGCGCCACCGAGAACGACCGCCTCACCAACTACCTGGCCATCAAGGACAGCCTGACCAGCCCGGACCTCGACGTCACCGTCGGGGGGCCGCTGGCGCTGATCGACGACGTCAACAGCCAGAGCAAGGCCGACCTGACCCGCGCCGAGGCGCTGGCGCTGCCGATCCTGTTCCTGCTGCTGGTGCTCATCTTCCGCAACCTGCTGGCGGCGCTGCTGCCGGTCGTGGTCGGGGTGCTGGCGATCGTGGGCTCGATGGCCGGCCTGCGGCTGCTGGCGCAGTTCACCGACATCTCGATCTTCGCGGTCAACGTGGTCACGCTGCTCGGTCTCGGGCTGGCCGTGGACTACAGCCTGTTCATGGTCAGCCGGTTCCGGGAGGAACTCGGCGCCGGCCACCCCGTCCCGGAGGCGTTGCGGCGGACCATGGTCACCGCGGGCCGGACCATCGTCGTGTCCGCGGTGACCGTCGCGCTCGCGCTGGCCAGCCTGGCCGTCTTCCCGCAGGTGTTCCTCCGCTCCATCGCCGTCGGAGGGGTCGCCGCGGTGCTGCTGGCGGGGTTCTTCGCGATGACCGTGATGGCGGCGATGCTGTCCCTGTTCGGGCTGCGGCTGCGGGAACGTCGCCGCAGGCCGGTCGAGACCGACCCGGACTCCGGCGCGTGGGCGCGGATCGCGCGGACGGTGATGCGCCGACCCGTACTCATCGGGGGCGCGGTGATCGCCGTGCTGGTGGTTCTCGGCCTGCCGTTCCTGCGCATCTCCTACGGCTGGCTCGACACCCGGGTGCTGCCTGCCTCGGCGGAGAGCCGGCAGGTCCAGGACACCATCGAACGGTCGTTCCCGGACAGCGTCACCCGGCCCATCGAAGCCATCGTCACGCTGGACGGCCCGGTGACCGGTTCTCCCGGCCGGGAGGAGATCGCCGCGTACGTGCAGCGGGTGGCCGCCCTGCCGGACGTACGGCAGGCGGACCTCAGCGGTCTGGCCGGCGACACCGCGCGGGTCACCGTCCGCTTCGACGCGGAACCGATCTCCGAGCAGGGCCGGGACCTCGTCGACGCCGTCCGCGACGTCGCACCGCCGCCGTCCGGCACGGTGCTGGTCGGCGGCGACGCCGCCGGGTTCGCCGACCTGATGGACATGCTCGCGCAGCGGCTGCCGTGGATGGCGCTGCTCGTCGTGGTCACCACGTTCGTGCTGTTGTTCCTGTCCTTCGGCTCGCTGGTGCTGCCGGTCAAGGCGATCCTGATGAACGTGCTGAGCCTGACCGCGGCGTTCGGCGCGGTGGTGTGGGTCTTCCAGGACGGCAACCTCTCCGGGCTGCTGCGGTTCACCTCCACCGGCAACATCGACGTGGTGCAACCCATCCTGATCTTCGCCGTCGCCTTCGGACTGTCGATGGACTACGAGGTGTTCCTGCTCTCGCGCATCCGCGAGCACTACGACCTCAGCGGTGACAACACCGAGGCGGTGGCGGTCGGGTTGCAGCGGTCCGGCCGGATCATCACCAGCGCGGCCCTGCTGCTGGTGGTGGTGATCGGGTCGTTCGCGACCGCGAGCGTGCTGGTCGTGAAGATCATCGGTATCGGGCTCGCCCTCGCCGTCGTCGTCGACGCCACCGTCGTCCGCGCGCTGCTGATGCCGGCCACGATGCGGCTGCTCGGCCGGCTCAACTGGTGGGTGCCCGGGCCGCTGCGACCGCTCTACAGCCGGTGGGGGATCCGCGGCGAGAACGCCCACCTGGACGCGGAGCGTACGACCGTGTAGAGCCACCCCGCCGCGGTGCCCGCGGCGGGGAAGTCACCGCCCGGCGTGGGGCGCGCCCGTGGCCTGGGGGACCGCCCCCCAGGCCACGGGATGGAAGGTCAGTAGATCAACGCCCGGCCGAGGCCCATGTCGGTGAGGCGGGTGGAGTGCACGATGCTCGTGACCTCGACGGCCTTCTGGAGGCGTTCCTCGGGCGTGGTGTCGACCAGCCGCCGCCCGTCCCACACCTCGTAGTCACCGATTGCGGCCAGGTGCGGGGCGATGCCTTCCTGGAACCAGTTCTCCCAGCGGGTGAGCTGGTCGGACACCGGCAGCTGCTCCCACAGCCGCATGCCGTCGCGGATGAGCGCGACGAGGCGTTCCTTGTCGTCGGGGTGCCGCTGCACGTGCTCGCGGATGATCGACGTGCCGACGGCCAGGTGGCGCACCTCGTCGATGGCGGCGCCCTTCTCCATGTCCGCCATGCGCGGGTCGAGCGGCCGCCACTTGCGTTCGCTGAGTTCGAACGACGGGGCGAGGAACCCTTCGACCAGGATCGTCAGCAGCACCACGCCGCCGAGGAAGTCCTGTCGGTCGCGCACGATCGGCATGCCGTACTCCTCCAACGGATCGAGGATGGCCGCCCTGTCGTGCGCGGTCTCCCGGGCGATGACGGCGGCGACGTCCCGCTCGTCGACGCCGAGGTTCCGCAGGTGGTTACGGAAGATCATCGCGTGCCGGGTCTCGTCCATCAGCTGGGTGGCGTAGAACTCGGCGGTCGTGGAGTCCGGCGCGCACGCCACGATGTAGCCGATCGCGCGGGCCGCCCGCTCCTCGGCGAGCGCCCGGAACGCGACCTCCTGGATCAGTGCGTCGCGCAGCGGACCCGGCTCGTGCAGGAAGTCCGGGGTCACCAGCTCCGGCGAGTAGCCGACGATGTTTCCGCGCAGCGTGCGCTGCGGGACGTTGGCGAACCAGTACCGCAGGTCGCAGTCGCGCGCGGTCAGCCGGATGCCCTCCGCGCCGTCGAACAGGGCGGACGCCTGGTCCCAGTCGGCGGCGTCGTCCGCCGTCATCCCCGACCGCTCGCCGGAGCGGGGGGCGGCGGGCTGGGGACTGTAGGTGACCGCCGGCTGCGGGCGCGGGGCGGGCACGGTGACCGGCGCCGCGTCGGCGGCTCGAACAGGGGCCGGCTCGATCGTGGGGCCGGGCGCGGGTGCGCCGGCCGGCGCGACCACGGACGGCGGCACTGGCGCCGCCGGCGCCTGCGGCGCAACCGGCACCTGTGGCGCGACTGGTGACTGTGGGGCAACCGGCACCTGCGGCGCGTCTGGTGGCTGCGGGGCAACCGGTGCCTGAGGTGCCGCCACCGGTGGTTGCGCGGCCGGCGCCGGGGCGCTGTCGTTCATCATGAACGGGCCGGTGCCGTCGAGGAAGTCGACAAGCGGCGCCGCGACGCTGGCGCGCGACGGCGGGTGGAACGCGACGCACTGGCAGGCCGCGACCAGGTAGGCCACCTCGGGGGAGCGGATGAACGACATCCCCCCGAGCATCTCGACCGCCTGGCGGGCGGCGTCGGTGATGGCGTCCTGCGCGCCGTAGCGGGCCATCAGGACACGGGCCAGCGCGTCGTTGTCCGTGTCACCGGCCTGCATGGCGCGGGCCGCGCCCTCCAGCAGCTGCGTCGCCGTCTCCAGGCGGGTGCCCAGGGCGGCGCGGTCGGTGACCGCGCCGCGCCGGTCGGCCAACGCGCGTTCGACGAGCGCGCTGGCCATGCCCAGGTACGACGCGGTGATGAGCAGCTCGAACCAGATGAACCCGACGGTCTGCAGGTCGTCGAGCATCCCGTCCGGGCCGTTCTCGGTCGGGATGACCAGTTCCTCCTCGATGAACACGTCGGTCAGCCGGACCTCGTCGCTCTCCGCGCCGGCGAGCACGCTGCTGCCCCAGAACGGGTGCCGGGTGATGCCGCGCAGCGTGGCCGGCATGAGCAGGAAGGCCGTCTGCTGGCCGCCGCCCGGTGCGGGCACCGCCACGCTGGCCGTCAGCAGGTCCATCGAGTGGCTCAGGCTGCACGGTTTCTTCGACCCGTTGATCCGGTAGCCGCCGTCCACCGGCGTCGCCGTCATCGCGGGGGAGAGGATCCCCTGGGCCGGGCGACCCTCGGCGAAGCCCGAGGAGACCAGCAGGTTGCGGCTGGTGATCGCCTCCAGCAGCGCCCACTCCATGCCCGAGTTCTTGATGCTCTCGGCGAAGGTGAACAGCGTCGCCACGGAGAAGTGGTGCATCGTGGTCGCGACCGCCAGCGACGGCGCGTGGGCACCGATCGCGCGGGTGACCCGTACCGCGTCCAGGGGGGACGCGCCGAGTCCCCCGTAGTCCTTCGGGATCACCAGGCTCGGGCCGCCGCTGGCCCGGAACACCGGCAGCGTGGCGCCGCCGGCGGCTTCCCGCTGCTCGAACGGGATCTTCGACAGCCCGTCGAGCAGCCCCGGCAGGTACGATTCGCAGAGGGCGCGGGCCTGATCGAGGGAGCGCACAGATGTCCTCCGGGGGCGACGGTCAACGAGGGATGAGGGAGTGGGCGGCCGCGCGGCGCAGCTTGCCCGACGGCGTCTTCGGAAGGGTGCCCGGCGGCAGCACCACGATCTGCGCCGGACGGGCGTCGACGTCGGCGAGGACCCGGTTGGCGATGGCGTCGGACAGCGCCTTCTCGGCGGCCGGGTCCCCGGCCAGGCGTGACTCGACCAGCACCGCGAACGACTCCCGCGCCACCGAGTCGCCGGCCATGAGCCGTACCGCCGCGACGTTGCCGTCCCGGACGCCGTCGACGCCGGCGGCCGCGCGTTCGATGTCGGTGGGATAGATGTTGCGCCCGCCCATGATGATGACGTCCTTGCGGCGGCCGCAGACCACGATCCGGCTGTCGACCAGGTAGCCCTCGTCGCCGATGTCCAACCAGCCGTCGTCGTCGAGGGCGGGGGCCGGACCGTCCTCGGTGAGGTAGCCGCGGGTCACCGAGTCACCGCGCAGCTGCAACCGGCCGACCTCGCGGTCGCCCAGCTCGGCGCCGGAGTCGTCGACGACCCGCACGGCGACGCTCGGGTGGGCGGCGCCGAGCATGGGCAGCCGGCGTACGCCGGCCGGGTGGTCGTCACCCGCCGGTACCGCCCGCCGGTTCTTCTCCAGCTCCAGGGCGTCGACGGTGTCGAGGAGCATCGGATCCGACAGCGCCGACAGCGAGATGACCAGGGCGCTCTCCGCCGCGCCGTAGCAGCAGTTCACCGCCTCCGGCCGCAGGCCGAACCGTGCGCCGGCCGCGACGAACGCCTCCACCGTCGACGGGTCGATCGGCTCCGCCCCGTTGCACAGGGCCTTCAACCGGGACAGGTCGAGCGAACCGGCGTCGGCGCGGGCGAGCTGCCGGGTCAGGATCGCGTACGCGAAGTTCGGCGCGGCCGTGATCGTGCCGCCGTAGCGGCTCATCAGCTCCGCCCACACCATCGGGCGGGCGAGGAACTCCGCGGGCGTGACCATCACCAGGTCGATGCCGGTGAACATGGGCAGCAGCAGGCAGCCGACCATGCCCATGTCGTGGAAGAGCGGCAGCCAGCTGACCAGCACGTCGTCGTCGCCGCACTCGAGGTGGGCCGCGGTGTCGACGAGGTTGGCGTGGATGTTGCGGTGGGTGATCCGCACCGCCTTCGGCTCGGCGGTCGAGCCGCTGGTCAGTTGCAGCAGCGCGGCGTCGTCCTCGGCGGCGGGCACGACGGTGAACTCCCGGTCGCTGTCCAGGTCGCCGATCATCAGGTGGGGGATGCCCCGCTCGCGCAGCACGCCGGCCATCGCCTCGAACGGGGCGCCCACCAGCACCAGCCGCGCGTCGATCATGCGCAGCACCCGCAGCGTGTCGTCGCGCCAGACGGACAGGTCGGTCCGCGGGGTCGGCTGGTGCAGCATGGTCACGCTGCCGCCGGCCAGCCACGTCCCCTGGGCGACCCGCGCGACCTCTCCCGGGTCGCCGGCCAGGACCGCGACGGCCTGGCGGGGGGCCAGCCCGCCCGCGACCAGCGCCGCCGCCGTACGCCGGGCAGCCTCGTGCAACTGCCCCCAGCTGCGCCGCACCGGGTCCGCGGGGGCGCCGGTGACCATGCCGCCCGGCGACCGCCCGGCGGTGCCGACCACGGCCTCGACGAAACGGCTCACCTCAGTCTCGCCAGAATCATGCGGGCCAGCCTAGACAGGCCGATCGACAAAGACCATAGATCCTTTGTGGAGTCCGTACGGGCGATTGTGCCCGCGACCATGGCCGATAAAGGATGACCGCTGCCCGGTAGTCGACCGCGGCACTGACGATGATGATCCGGAAGGCGGCCGCCTGCATGGGTGACTCCAGGACGCAGTGGTGGTTGGATGTCGTACGCACCCAGGCGGCCGAGGCGCTCGGCCGGCCGCGGGGTGACGTCACTCCGGACGGCGCCTTCGCCGACCTGGGCTTCGACTCACTGACCGCGCTCGAACTGGCCGACCGCCTGTCCGAGGCGAGCGGTCTCCAACTGTCCGGCACCCTCGCCTTCGACTATCCCAACCCGCAGGCGCTGGCCGAGTACCTGGCCGCACAGGTCGACGGCCCGGACCCGGACCCGGGAGCGGGGCGCCACAGCGCGGCCGGCGAGCCGGGCGGCACGCGGTCGGGTGAACCGGGCGGCACCCGGTCGGGGGAGCCGGAGCCGATCGCCATCGTGGCGATGGCCTGCCGCTTGCCCGGCGGAGCGGCCACCCCCGAGGACTTCTGGGCCTTCCTGGCCGACGGCCGCGACGGCGTCGGCCCGTTCCCGACCGACCGGGGCTGGGACCCGCAGGTGTTCCATCCCGACCCCGACCACCCCGGCTCCACCTACGCCCGGCACGGGGGATTCCTCTACGACGCCGGCGACTTCGACGCCGGGTTCTTCGGCCTGTCGCCCCGCGAGGCGTTGGCAACCGACCCGCAGCAGCGGCTGATGCTGGAGATCTCCTGGGAGGCGCTGGAACGCGCCGGCGTCGACCCCCGCACGCTGCGCGGAAGCCGCACCGGCGTCTACACCGGCGTCATCGCCAGCGACTACGCCCCGCGCCTCGGCGCCATCCCGGCGGAGGTCGCCGGCTTCCTGATGCCCGGCAACGCGTCCAGCATCGTCTCCGGCCGCGTGTCGTACGCCCTGGGCCTGGAAGGGCCCTCGCTGTCGGTCGACACCGCCTGCTCGTCGTCGCTGGTCGCGCTGCACCTGGCGGCCCGCTCGCTGCGTAGCGGCGAGTGCGACCTCGCCCTGGCCGGCGGGGTCACCGTGATCGGGACGCCGTTGGTGTTCACCGAGTTCAGCCGCCAGCGCGGCCTCTCCCCGGACGGGCGGTGCCGGTCGTTCGCCGCGTCCGCCGACGGCACCGGGTGGGCCGAGGGCGCCGGCGTGCTGGTCCTCGAACGGCTCGCCGACGCACGCCGCCACGGCCGGCGCGTCCTGGCGGTCCTGCGGGGCAGCGCGGTCAACTCCGACGGGGCGTCCAACGGCCTCACCGCCCCCAACGGCCCGTCCCAGCAGCGCCTCATCGCCGACGCGCTCGCCGATGCGGGGCTCGACGCCCGCGACGTGGACGTGGTGGAGGCACACGGCACCGGCACCCGGCTGGGCGACCCGATCGAGGCTCAGGCGCTGATCGCCGCGTACGGCCCCGGCCGGCAGCGTCCGCTGTGGCTCGGGTCGGTCAAGTCGAACATCGGACACACCCAGGCGGCGGCCGGCGTGGCCGGTGTCATCAAGATGGTGTCGGCGCTGCGGCACGGGCGGCTGCCCCGCACCCTGCACGTCGACGAACCCACCCCGTACGTGGACTGGTCCGCCGGCCCGCTGCGGCTGCTCACCGACGAACAGCCCTGGCCGGCCGGCGACCGGCCGCGCCGCGCGGCGGTGTCGTCGTTCGGGATCAGCGGCACGAACGCGCACGTCATCGTCGAGGAGGCGCCGCAGGACGAGCCCGCCGTCGCGACCGACGACGCGGCCGTGCCGGCGCCGCTGGTGCTCTCCGCGCGGACCGTCCCCGCGCTGCGCGAACACGCCCGCCGCCTCGACGCCTTCCTCGACGCCCACCCCGACCTGCCGGCCCGCGCGGCGACGGTCGCGGCGGCCCGGCGTACGGCGTTCGAACAGCGCGCCGTCGTCCTCGACCGCGCCGCCCTCGCGGCGCTCGCCGCCGGGCAGGACACCCCGGCCGTGGTCACCGGCACGGCCGGCGAGGGCAGGCTGGCCCTGGTCTTCCCCGGTCAGGGATCGCAGCGGCCCGGAATGGGGCGGGAACTCGCCGCGGTCGAACCGCGCTTCGCCGCCGCCCTGGACGAGGTCTGCGCCGCACTGGACCGGCATCTGGACCGCCCCATCCGCGCGGTCGTCGACGGCGAGCCGGACCTGCTGGACCAGACCGAGTACACCCAGCCGGCGCTGTTCGCCGTGGAGGTGGCCCTGTTCCGGCTGCTGTGGCACTGGGGCGTCCGGCCGGACTTCGTCCTCGGCCACTCGATCGGGGAGATCACCGCCGCCCACGTGGCCGGAGCGCTGTCGCTGGACGACGCCGCCCGCCTCGTCGTCGCCCGCGGACGGCTGATGCAGGCGCTGCCCGCCGGCGGCGCGATGGCCGCGATCCAGGCCACCGCGCAGGAGGTCGAGCCGCTGATCGCCGACCCCGCGGCGCAGGTCGGGCTCGCCGCCGTCAACGGCCCGACGTCGGTCGTCATCGCCGGCCCGCGCGACGCGGTGCGGGCCGTCGCCGACGCGTTCGCCGCCCGAGGCCGCAGGACCACCCGGCTACGCGTCAGCCACGCGTTCCACTCTCCGCTGATGGAGCCGGTGCTCGCGGACCTCGCCAAGCTGGAGGCGGACCTCACCCACCGGGCGCCGGAGATCCCGCTGGTCTCCAACGAGACGGGCCTGCCGGTGGACATGATCACGCCGGGGCACTGGAGTCGGCACGCGCGGCAACCGGTGCGGTTCGCGCAGAGCGTACGCCGGCTTCGTGAGCAGGGGGTGAGCCGGTTCCTGGAGGTCGGGCCCGGCGGCGTGCTGTCGGCCATGGTCCTCGACTGCGTCGGCGACCTGGACACCGACACGGGTGACCCGACGATCGCCGTGCCGCTGCTACGCGACGGGCGCGACGAACGGGACTCCGCCTGGGACGCCGTGGCCCGCCTGTTCGTCGGCGGCGTGGACGTCGACTGGCCCGCGCTGGTCGGCGGGGACGTCCCGCCCGCGGAGCTGCCCACCTATCCGTTCCAGCACCGGCGGTACTGGTTGACCCCGGCGGCCCGGCCGCTGCCCGGGGAGCCGGTCGAGACGCCGGGCGCCGCGGTGTTGACCGGCGAACTGTCGGTCGCCGCCCAACCGTGGCTCGCCCAGCACCGGGTGGGCAGGGCGGTCGTCGTGCCGGGGGCGCTGCTGGCGGAGCTGGCGGCGCGCGCGGGGGCGCACGCCGGCTGCCCCGAGGTGGTGGAGCTCCTGCTGCAGGCGCCGCTGGTGCTCCCCGAGGACGGTGCCGTGCAGACCCGGGTGGTCGTCGCCGGGACCGACGGCGACCCGACCCGCCCGCTGACGATCCACGCGCGCCCGCCCGGCGGAGCGTGGACGCCGCACGCGACGGGAACCGTCGCCCCGGTGCGGACCAGCGACGCCACCCGGTTGAAGCTGTGGCCGCCGCCGGGCGCGGCGCCGCTGGACACGGAGGGCTTCTACGACCGCCTGCGCGCCGGTGGCTACGACTACGGCCCGGTGTTCCGGGGCGTCGGCCGGGCCTGGCAGCGGGGCGACGAGATCTTCGCCGACGTGACGCTGCCGGCCGACGCCGCCGGCGCAACCGACGAGTTCCTGCTGCACCCGGCCCTGCTCGACGCTTCGCTGCACGCCCTCGGCCTGCTCGGCGACGCCGGCGCGGACGACGGGATCGCGCTGCCGTTCTCCTGGGCGGGCCTTCAGGTGCACGCCGCGGGCGCCACGGCGCTGCGGGTCCGGCTGACCCGCGACGGCGACGGTGTCGACGTCGTCCTCGCCGATCCGTCCGGTGCGCCGGTCGCCTCGGTACGGCACGTCGCGCTGCGGCCGATCGCCCCCGACCGGCTCGCCCTCGGGCCGTCCGGGTCGGGCGGCGGGTACGAGCTGCGCTGGGTGCCGGCCGCCGCGGTCCGCTCCGAGCGGCCGGTGGTATGGCTCGACGAGTCGACGGCCAGCGATGAGGTTCCCGACCTCGTCTTCACCGAACTGCCGCCGGGCGGTGACGACCCGCACCCCACCGTCGCCGCCACGCTCGACCTGGCACACCGCTGGCTGGCCGACCCGCGGTACGGCGCCGCCCGGTTGGCGGTGGTCACCCGGGGGGCCGTCGGCGACCGGTGCCGGGACCTGGCTCAGGCGGCGGCGTGGGGGCTGCTGCGCTCGGCGCAGTCCGAGCACCCCGACCGGCTCGTGTTGATCGACCTGGACGACGACCCGGCGTCGCGGCAGGCGCTCGCCGCGGCCGGCGCCGCCGGAGAACCGCAGGTCGCCGTCCGCGCCGGCGACCTGCTGGTGCCTCGGCTGCGCCCGTCGGCCGCCGACGGCCACGGCCCGGAGACCGCGGCCCCCACCGATTCCCCGGCCGTCACCGGCGTCGGAGCGCGGCCGTGGGCCCCGCAGGGCACCGTCCTCGTCACCGGCGCCACCGGCGCCATCGGCCGTCTCGTGGCACGGCACCTCATCGAGCGGCGCGGGGTGCGGCACCTGGTGCTCACGTCCCGGCGTGGGGCCGACGCCCCGGGCGCCGACGACCTGCTCGGCGAGCTGTCCGCGCTCGGCGCGGAGTCGGTGCGCGTCGTCGCCTGCGACGTCGCCGACCCGGCGGCCCTGACCGGCCTGCTGAGGTCCGTCCCCGCCGAGCATCCGCTCACCGCCGTGCTGCACCTGGCCGGTGTGCTGGACGACGGGGTCGTCGAGACGCAGACCCCGCAGCGGGTGGCCGCGGTGCTGCGGGCGAAGGCGGACGGCGCCCGGCAGCTGCACGAGCAGACCCGCGGCTGCGACCTGGCCGCGTTCGTCCTCTTCTCCTCCGCCGCCGGCCTGCTCGGCTCGCCCGGACAGTCGGGGTACGCCGCCGCCAACGCCTACCTCGACGCCCTCGCTGAGCAGCGGCGCGCGCAGGGGCTGCCCGGGCAGTCGCTGGCGTGGGGCCTGTGGGAGCTGCCGGACGGGATGGCCGGGCAGGTCGGCGCCACCGGCCTGCGGCGCATGCGCGGGATCGGGCTGACGCCGTTGTCGCCGGCACGCGGACTGGCCCTGCTGGATCGGGCGCTCGACTCGGACGCGGTGACGCCGGTCCTCGTCGACGTGGACGGCGCCCTGCTCGACGGGCACGACCGGCGGTCGGTGCCGCCGGTGCTGCACGACCTGATGGCCACCGCCCGCCTGGCCGGCGCGCACGACGCCGGCCTGGTGTCGCCGGCCACCGCGTCGGTCGACCCGATGACCGGAGGCGTGCCCGGCGGCACCCGGGCCGCGGGCACGGACCTCGCCGGGACGCTGCCCGGGCTCGCTCCCGCCGAACAGGACCGGGTGCTGCGTGAGCTGGTGCTCGCCGAGGCCGCGATGGTGCTCGGCCACACCTCCGCCGCCGACCTGGACGGCACCCGGAGCCTGCCCGAACTCGGATTCGATTCGCTGACGGCGGTCGAGCTGCGCAACCGGCTCGCCGCCGCGACCGGGCTGACGCTGCCGGCGACCCTGGTGCTGGACTACCCGAACGTGCGGGAACTCGTCGGCTACCTGCGCGGTGAGCTGCTGCCCGAGCAGGCTTCCACCCCGATCGGGGTGCTGGAGGAGCTGACCCGGCTGGAGTCCAGCCTGGCCAACCTGACGATGGACGCCGTGGCGCGCAAGCGGCTCGCCGACGCCCTGAACCAGCTGCTGTCGCTGGTCGACACCGAGTCGGACAAGGTCGACGCGGCGAAGGACGACTTCTTCGACCTGCTCGACTAGGGGTCCCGCCTCGGCCGCAGCAACGCGGGCCGTCCTCCAGCCGCTCCGGCGACTGGAAGGCGGCCCGCGGGTCGCTCAACCGACCGGGGCGGCCTCCACCACGGTGACCTCGATGTCGGAGCCGAACAGCCCGAGCAGGATGTTCCGGATCGAGTCGCGCATCGCCGTGCACGCCACCGGGTCGATCAGGCTCGCCAGGGAGGCGATGCCCAGGTCGAATCGGCTCTCGAACTCGACCCGCACCGCCTCGCCGGCCTCGACGACCAGCCACGAGCCGGTGAACGTCGCGAAGTCGCCCTTGGTCTGTTCGAAGTCGATGCGGCGGTTGACCGGGTCGATCTCGTCGCGTTCGGTCCAGACGAGGATGCCCCGGCGGAAGTTCACCTCCCACGTCGACTCCACCCGGGTCGGGCTGACCTGGGTCACCCCGACCGTCCGTACGGTGTCGGTGAACTCCGGATACGCCGCGAAGTCGGCCAGCCGGTCGAACGACTCCTTGGTCTCTGCCCTGGGCAGCAGAGCGTGCACGATGACGGAACACTCCATCGCGGGTGACCTCCTCAGCTCGGGTTGAGGATCACTGCCGCAACCCCCGGATCAGGTGACGCAGGCTGACCCGCCACGCGTCCTCGGCCTGCGCCGGGGTCATCGCGTCCGGTCCGCCGGGAATCGTGCCGAACGACGTCGGCAGCAGTTCGGGGATGATGACCAGCCCGCAGACGGCCACCACGCCGTCCAGCCGTGCCAGGTCCTCGGGGGGAAGGACGTCCGCGAACGCCGGCCGGACCAGCCGGTCCACGATGGACGGGTCGGCGATCCGGCCGTCGGGCACGTCCATGCCGCACTCGCGGGCGGTCTCCGTCACCAGTTCGAGGTAGCGCTCCACGGGGATGCCGGCGGGTCCGGCGGTCAGCCAGTAGTCGCCCTTGCGTAGGTCGGCGTCGAGCACCGCGCGGATCGCCTGCGCGACCATGTCCTGCGGGACGAGGTCGAAGAACGTGCCGGGATGCGCCGGAACGAAGGGCAGCTCGCCCGTCACCAGGTACTCGGCGAGCTGGTGCACCCCCTGGTGCTGGCGGATGACGCCGGTACGGGAGTCGCCGATGACGATCGCCGGCCGGACGATCACCGCGTCGATGCCGCTGTCGCGGACCAGCTGCTCGCCGAGGTACTTCGACGTGACGTACTCGTCGGTCCGGGCGGCCGCCTTCTCGGTGCCCAGCCTGCCGCCGCCGCCTTCGCAGCCGTACCGGGACACGTAGGCGGTGCTGACGTGGACCAGGGTCGCGTCCGCCTCGGCGGCGAACTCGACGACCCGGCCGAGGCCCTCGATGTTGAGCCGGTTCACCTCCGCCTGGTCGGCGGAGAAGTTGACGATGGCGGCCGAGTGGACCACCGCGTCGACCTCGGCGCACAGCTCGCGGTAGGCGCGGCGGTCGAGCCCGAGCGAGGGGGCGTGCAGGTCCAGCCTGACCACCCGGTTCGCGCCGCCCGGCAGGCGTCGGTAGGCGGCGGCGAGCACGTCGTACCCGGAGAGCTCGGCCAGCACGGCGGTGCCCACGACGCCGCTGGCCCCGGTGACCAGCACGGTACGTCGCGTCATGCGGGGGAGTCGCTTCCGGTGGCGGGGAAACGCGCGGCCAGGCCGGCGCAGGCCCGCTCGAACGAGGCGACCAGCCGCGTCTCCTCGTCGGGGGTCATCGTGGCGGGCGGGGTCAGCCGCAGCACCGGGTGCGCGTTCATCGAGTGGTTGACGACCACGTCGTTGTCGAGCAGGTCCATCAGGAACTCCGCGGCGTGCATGGCGGAGCGGAACTCCACCCCGATGAGCAGCCCGGCGCCGCGTACGTCGGCCACCAGATGCCCGATCGGGCGCACCGCCTCGGTGATCGCCGCGAGCAGCCGCGCGCCCAGCTCGGCGGCCCGCTCCACCAGCTTCTCATCCCTGATCACCTCGACCGTCGCGCGGACGGCGGCCATGGCGAGGGGGTTCGCGGAGAACGTGGACGTGTGCAGGTAGGGGTCCTTGTCGAACGGGGCGAAGGCCTCCGCGGTCGCCAGGGTCGCCGCGACCGGCACCAGCCCGCCGCTGAGCGCCTTGCCGACCAGCAGGACATCGGGCCGTACGCCTTCGCGGTCCGCTGCCCACCAGGTCCCGAGCCGCCCCAGCCCGGTCATCACCTCGTCCAGGACGAGCATCGCCCCCCGATCGCGGCACAGCGTCTCGACCGCCTTGAGATAGCCGGGCTGAGGGATGATCACCCCGCCCTCGCTCTGCACCGGTTCGACGACCACGCAGACGTCCCGGTCGACGACGGCGGCCAGCTCGTCCAGGTCGCCGAACCTGACGTGGGTGACCTCGGGCAGCAGCGGGCGGAACGGATCCTGGTAGAGCGACCGCGCGGTGAGCGACAGCGCGCCGACCGTCTTGCCGTGGTATCCGCTGTGCATGGAGACCAGCCGGTGCCGCCCGTTCGCCCGGGCGATCTTGATCGCGGTCTCGACCGCCTCCGCGCCGGAGTTGGAGAAGTGCACCTTGACCAGGCCCTCCGGCGCCACCGAGACCAACGCCTCGGCGGCCCGGGCGGCGGGCTCGTTCAGCAGCACCCGGGTGGACAACGCCTGCCGTTCGAGCTGCTCGCGCACCGCCGCGAGCACGACCGGATTGCCGGCACCGACGAAGAACACGCCGTAGCCGGCGCAGTTCAGCAGTTGGCGACCGTCCGCGGTGTGCACCACGGTGCCGGTGGCGCCGACCTCCAGTGGGGTGTGGAGCATGGCGGCGACCCGCCCCAGCCCCTCGCCGAGATGGCGGCGGTAGATCTCGAAGACACTGGAGGACACGGCGGAAGTCTGCCCCAACGGCACCAGCGGAACAATGGTCTACTCAGGACAGCCGACGGTGACCGAACAGCCGACCCGCCGAGCATTGCTGCGGGCGTTGACCTTGCTCTATGGTGCGGCCGTGGACACGTACCGCGAGATCACTTACTCCGTTTCGGACCGGATCGCCACGGTCTCGCTCAACCGTCCCGAGGAGCGCAACGGCTACACCCTGCGAATGGCCGACGAACTCGCCCACGCGTTCGACCGTGCCGACCGCGACGACGACGTCCGGGTCGTGGTCCTCACCGGTACGGGCGAGCACTTCTGCGCCGGGCTGGATCCGTCCGTGACGGAGTTCGACACCCCCGACGACCCCGAGGCCGAGTGGGCGGAACCGGCGGGGCGGTGCTCGATGCGGATCTTCGCGATGAACAAGCCGGTGATCGCCGCGATCCGGGGCGCGGCCGTCGGCGCGGGCGCCACCATCATCCTGCCGGCCGACTACCGCCTCGCCGCCACCGACGCACGATTCGGGTACGTCTTCAGCCGGCGCGGCATCTACGCCGAAGGCGCGTCCACCTGGTTCCTCCCGCGGCTGGTCGGGATGGGCTGCGCGCTCGACTGGATGATCAGCGGGCGGGCGTTCGACGCCGCCGAGGCGCTCTCGGCCGGCCTGGTGCACAGCGTCCACGAGCCGGAGCACCTGCTCGACAAGGCGTACCAGCTCGCGCGGACCATCATCACCACCACCGCGCCGGTGTCCGTGGCGGTCATCCGGCAGATGCTGTACCGCACCAGCGCGCTGGACTCGCCGTACCCGGCGCACCGGCTGGACTCCCGCCTCTCCGCCGAGGCGCTGACCAGCGCGGACGCGAGGGAGGGCTTCGACTCCTTCCGGCAGCGACGCGCTCCGGCCTTCCCCGGGCGGGTCAGCAGCGACCTGCCCGACCACCTCCCGTGGAGGAACGAATGACATCTGTGGTTGCGGCATGACGCGGGCAGCCGGGCACGGTCCGGAAATCGCCGAACAGATCACCGTCGCCGCACCGGCGGGGGCGGTCTACGCGGCCGTCGCCGACGTACGGCGGATGGCCCGATGGAGCCCGGAGTGCGTCGCGGTCTGGGTCACCCGGCGCGACGGCGGGCAGCCGCGACGGTTCGTCGGCTGGAACCGGCGGGGCCCGTTGCTGTGGTTCACCACCTGCCGGGTCGTCACCGCCACGCCGGGCAGCGAGTTCGCCTTCGACGTCACCACCTTCGGCCAACCGGTGGCCCGCTGGGGCTACCGGTTCAGCGAGACCGACGGCGGCACCGAGGTGACCGAGTACTGGCAGGACCGGCGCAACGGGGCGGCCCACGTTCTCGGCCGGATCTTCACCGGCAAGGTGGCGGGCGACCGCCCGACCGCGAACCGGAGCGGCATGCGTGAGACCCTGCGCCGGTTGAAGCGGGAGCTGGAAGCGGCCTGACCCGGGTCGCAACTTGAACATGGGCACTGATATCGCTGGTGGGGTGGAAGTCCGCCCGTACGGTCGTGGTTCGCCGTGGCTACTGGCCAATGTCAACCTGGATGCCCTACCTCGCCACTACGATGCCTTCGGACTGCTGTTTGGTGTACGAAACTTCGCCGGGTTCGCACCCGTTGCGCCCGGCCGCGGCCTACCGGAAGACGCCAGCCCGGAGTTGCTTGGCCTCCAGTGCGCGGACAGCGAACACGGTCAGACTTGGGTGTCATGGACGGAGCTGGCCCAAGTCGATTGGAGCGTACGAGCGCTCCGCGTTGACGACCGGATTCACGAGTACAGGCTGACAAGCGACGGACCGCGTCTCGTCGGCAAGGCCAGCCATCATGGGCATGCCTGGCGCGCGGTGGCCGGCGAGCGTGCCGATCCCAGGGGCAGCGCCTACCCGGAGGGAACCGAATGGCGTGCCGGCGATCGGTTGTGGCGAGTGGAGCGCCTCTCCCGCGGTGACGTGTTGCGTGTCGATCCGCAGTTGCGGGCACTGCTGGACACCATGCGTGATCTCGCCGAGCGGCATGGCGGCGACAACGTACGGCTGCTTGTGTGGTTCGACAGTTAGCAGCTGGCGACCAGGACCTCTACAGAGAGTTCGTCGCACTCCCGGGGCGGTTGCGGCCAGGCGGTGGCCCGGCTGCTGGAACTCATCGGTGTGGTCTGGCCAAGCCATACTCGGGAGTCATGGGGTTCGAAGAGGAGTGGCAGGACCTGGTTGCGGGTACCGACCGCGTTTCTAGCATCGGGGTCGCGGTCGGCGGGCTCGACGGTGACGTCCGGGCCGCCGGTCACGACCTGCTGTTCCCGGCGTGCTCGATCAGCAAGCACGTCGCCGCGTTCGGCACGCTGCGGCTGGTCGCCGACGCGACCCTCGACCTCGACACCGACGTCAACGCCTACCTGTCCGCCTGGCAGTTGCCAGGAACCGGCACGGTGACCGTACGCCAGCTTTTGGCCCACACCGCGGGCCTGACCGAGAACTGGTTCCCCGGGTACGCCGCGGGCGAGCCCGTGCCAGCACTGAAGCAGATTCTGCGGGGTGAGCCACCGGCCAACACGCCCAGGGTCCGGCGCGAGCTGCCGCCGGGCACTGAATTCCGTTACTCAGGCAGCCACTACGCGGTTCTCGAACAGCTCCTGACCGACGTGACTTCGACGCCGTTCGACAAGCTGATGGCGACGCTCGTGCTGGAACCGATGGGCATGGCGGACAGCAGCTACGATCAGCACTTCCCGAACAGGCACCGGGACCGTGCGGCCCGCGGCCACTGCGGCGGCACCCCCGTGCACGGCGGCTGGCACACGCAGCCGGAGATGGCCGGCGCTGGGCTGTGGAGCACCCCGGCAAACCTGGTGCGGCTGGAGCTGGAGATCGTCCGTGCCGCCGCCGGCAGATCCGCGCTACTGCCGCAGGATCTGGCCGCGCAGATGCTGACCCCGCAGGTGCCCGGCGGGTTTGGTCTCGGCACCGAACTTGGCGACGGGCGCTTCGGGCATACCGGGCAGAACACCGGCTACAGCTGCTTCTCGTTCGCCTGGCCGGTGTCGGGCACAGCGGTCGCCGTGATGATGAACGCCGAGGACTGCCACGACACGCTGCTCGCCCTCATCGAGCTGGCCGGCCGCAACTACGGCTGACGCCCGGCAGCGCCAACTCACCCGGCATCGCGGGCACGCAGACATTCTCCGAGAGAAGCTCCTCGGGGCTTTGTCGTCGCGGTTCGACGGGCATTTTGATGTCACCGACTGGGACCGGACTGCCGGCCGGGCCGGCTGGCGGGAGACGCTGCGCTGGTGCCCATGGCGGGACGAGGCCCGCGCGCCGGATCGAAGACGCCGGCGCGGAGGGCTGCGGCGGCTGCGGCGGCGGTACGTTGTGCGAACTCCTCGTCGATGGGTTCGTCGACGACGAGCAGCCGCAGGAAGAAGGGCGCGCCTAGGATCTCGATCGCGGCCCGGGTGTTGGTGCCCTGAGGCAGTTCGCCGCGGGCGATGGCGTGGTCGACGACGGCCTTGGCGAGGCCGAACCGTTCGGCGAAGAAGCCGCGGACGATCTGCGCGGCGCGCGGGTTGCGGGGCGCGGCCGCGGCCAGGGCCGTGATCAGCTCGCCGGGTTCGCCGGTCATGCCGCGCCGGACCAGCAACGCCAGTTCTTCCAGGTCCGTGTCGAGGTCGCCGGTGTCCGGGATCGGGACGACCTCACTGGCGTACTCGCTGAGCAGGTCGCCGAGGACGCCTTCCAGGTCGGTCCACCGGCGGTACACCGACGTCTTGTTGACGCCGGCCACCTGGGCGATCCGTTCGACGGTCAACTCGGCGTACCCGTCGGCGAGGAGACCATGGGCGGCTGTGAGGACCGCGGCCCGGACACGGGCGCTGCGCCCGCCCGGTCGCTGGCCAGCAGACATCGGACACCTCCTTTAACGCACCGGCTGTTGCGTTACCTCCTACCATCATGTCAGACTCAGAAAGCAACACAAGTTGCGATTGGAGGGGTTATGAAGACCACTGTCTGCGTCGTCGGCGGCGGGCCCGCAGGGCTCGTCCTGGGGCTGCTGCTCGCCCGGCAGGGAGTGGAGGTCACCGTGCTGGAGAAGCACGCCGACTTCCTCCGGGACTTCCGCGGCGACACGGTGCATCACTCCACACTGAACATGCTCGACGAGATCGGGCTCGGCGACCGGATGGCGGCGCTACCCGGGCGCAAGGCCGGCGCGTTGCACGCCACCTTCGACGACGGCACCTACACCGTCGCGGACTTCACGCGCCTGCCGACGCCACACAACTACCTGTACTTCGTTCCCCAGTGGGACTTCCTGGAAATGCTCGCGACCGAGGCGGCGAAGTGCCCCGCCTTCACGCTGCTCCGCTCCACCACCGTGACGGGCCTGCTCCGCGACACGTCCGGCTCCGTCACCGGCGTGCGCGCCGTAGGCCCGGAGGGCGAACTGGAGATCGAGGCATCGCTCACCGTCGCCTGCGACGGCCGCGATTCGGTGGTACGCCGCGAACTCGACCTGCAGCCGGTCGACTACGGCGCTCCCATGGACGTGCTGTGGTTCCGGATCTCGCGTCGCGCAGGCGACGGCGACGGCCTGGCGATCCGAATCGGCGCCGGCGGGCTGATGCTCGCCATCGACCGCGGCGACTACTACCAGTGCGCGTACGTCATCGCCAAGGGGGGCTACGACGAGATCCGCGCAGCCGGGCTGGAGGCGCTGCGGGAGCAGGTGACGCGCCGGCACCCGGTCCTCGCCGACCGGGTCGGTGAACTCGCCACCTGGGACGACGTCAAACTGCTGACGGTGAAGGTCAACCGACTGCAGCGGTGGCACGCACCCGGCGCGCTGCTCATCGGCGACGCCGCACACGCCATGTCCCCGATCGGCGGCGTCGGCATCAACCTGGCAGTGCAGGACGCCGCGGCCACCGCCCGGATGCTGGGCCCGAACCTCGCCGCCGGGCAGCCGGTCACCGAAGCGGACCTCGCCGCGGTGCAGAAGCGCCGGCACTTGCCGACGGTGGTGACGCAGAACATCCAGCGCGCCGCGCAGCGGCGCGTCGTCGACCCGCTGCTGCACGCCACCGGCCGCATCGAGGCCCCGGCACCGATCCGCCTGCTGCAGCGGTTCCCGGCGCTTCAAGCCCTCCCCGCCAGGCTCGTCGGCATCGGCGTACGCCCCGAACACCTGCGCTGACCGATGGTCCCGGCAGTCGGACGGAGACGTGATCTGCTGTGACGGGGACGGTTCCAGTTCTGCCCGTTGCGCCCGCCGCCCCAGGTGACGGACTCATTCGGCATCCGGATCCGCCGCGATCAGGGGTGGGGGAGCGTGGAGTCAGTGTGCCGTCGGTGCCGGTCTGCGGCGATCCCGCCACCACACCTCGACGAGGATCGGTGGCAGCGCGATCGCGGCGCCGGCGAACGCAAGTGCCGCGGTGCGTCGTTGCTGGATTTCTTCACGTAGTTCTTCGTAGGTGGCCTGGTGCTCGATGACGTCGCCGCGGGACCGTACGCATTCGTCGCCGGGCCCGATCAGGACATCGTGGTTGGCCGGGTTGGCCTCGAAGCAGGCGATCCTGGTCGGCTTCAGTTCCCAGTTGACGCGGTCCCAGTCGACATCGATCCACGACTGCGACGTGCACACGTCGCCTGAGCAGGAGGTGCGCATCGGCAACTCCCAGCCGGAACGCAGCATGAGAGCGCCGACGAACAGGCCCAGCAGGACAGAGCTGAGGGAGACGACCGCGCGCATGTCAGGTTGGACCGTCGGCAGTCGTGCCTGGTTCCACCGGCGGCCCTCCAGAATGATCCTTTTCGCGCTCGCCGCGGTGTACTCCACCGAGACGAGCCCGAGTTTGCGTCATCTCACCCGGAGTGGCCCGGCGGGCGGTTCACCGACCTCGACCGAGGCCGGGCAGTCCTCCGCGCCGTACACGCGTATCGCGGCCGGGTCCGAACTCGATGTCGTCGGTCGGCGGTTTGTCGTCCATCTCCGCCATCGCGAGTTCGATCCGTTCCGCGCGAATCCGCACGTCGCGTCGCTCGCGTCGTTCCGCGACCTCGTCGCTCGGCTGACGCGGACGCCCGTGCCCCTTAGCACTCATAGCGAGTAAGTGTGGTAACTCGACGGCATGCCCTCAAGAGCCAACTGGCCAGCACGCCTCGTCCTTCGGGCGCCGAGTCCCGCGATAGTCGGCTATCTGCTTCTGCCGCAAGGCGCGAGGTCGGCTGGCCTGTGTCGCTCTGGCGCTTTGCAACCGGTCAGCTCGCGCTGGCGGTGCCGTCGAGATAGCCGACGTCCGTCGAGCCCGACGCGACGTGGACCTGGTAGCCCCAATGCCGCAGAACCTGGACGATCTTCGTGGCACCAGCCGGGTTGGCGGAGTGGACGTAGACGACACCGATGTCGAACCGGCGATCCTCGAAGGCGGCCCGTTCCAGCACCTCCACGACCGGCCAGATCGTGTCGTTTCCGCCCAGGTCATGGTCCAGCCACAACTCGTCCAACCGCTGCCCCCGGTACCGATCGAGGAGCTGAACCCCAGCCGCACTGCTACGGGCCACTCCCGCACTGCGGCCGTCCACGAAGGAACGCAGATCATCAACCAGAACGATCCTGGCCTCGCTGGCATCCACCCAGAGATGATGCCTGAAGTCGCCGTGTTCCGGCATCCGGATCTGCCGCCGACCGCGCTACAGAACGTCCACGGCAAGCGGATCGAGTCGGCTTCCCGTCGTGCCGATGTGCGGATGCCGGCCGACGATCGGTCAGCCGAGGTGGTGGGCTCGGCGTTGAAGGTATCGCTGTTCGACCTGGTTATGGGTCAGAGCGGCTGCTTCGCGGTACCGCGCCGCCGCGCTGGCCGCGTCACCGGTCATCTCAAGCAGATGTGCGCGGATCGCGCGTTCGCGTTGCCGGGTCAGCGGATCCTCGTCCAAGTGGTAGCCCCGGTTGAGGTCGTCGAGCAGGGCCAGCCCCCGGGCCGGCCCGTACGCGTGCGCGACTGCGACCACCCGGCTCAGCCGTACCGGCGCGGTCGGACTGAGCCGTTCCAGTCCCAGGTACAGCGCCGCGATCTGGGGCCAGTCCGTGCGGTCCGGCGACGCGGCGGCGGCGTGCACGGCCGCAATCGCGGCCTGCAGCTGGTACGTGCCGACCTCGCACCGCCGCCAGACGCTGTCGATCAGCTCGGTGCCCTCGCGGATCAGCTCGGGATCCCACCGTGTCCGGTCCTGCTCGTCCATCGGCACCAGTTCGTCGCCGTCGGTACGGGCAGCGCGCCGCGACTCGGTGAGCAGCATCAGGGCGAGCAGCCCGGTCACCTCGGGGTCGTCCGGCAGGGAGTCGCGGAGCATGCGGGTCAGCCGGATCGCCTCGCGGGTGAGGTCCACGCGAGAGAGCTCGTCGCCGGTGGAGGCGGTGTAGCCCTCGTTGAAGATCAGGTAGAGCACCTGCATGACGGCGTTCATCCGGCTGTCGCGGTCGGCGTCGGTCGGCGGGGTGAACCGGGCGCCGGCGCGGGCCAGTCGCTGCTTGGCGCGGCTGATCCGGGCGCCCATGGTGTTCTCGCTCGTCCCGTACGCGTGTGCGATCTCCGCCGTCGTCAGGCCGCCGACCGCACGCAGGGTGAGCGCCACCTGGGAGGTGGGGCTCAGCGCGGGGTGGCAGCACAGCAGCAGGAGCGTGAGACTGTCGTCGGCTTCCTGCGTAGGGCCTGCCTGGCGGATCGGGTCCCGCATCGCCAGCTCGCTCATGCCGGCGTGCCGCTCGCGGCGGCGTCGGGCCTGGTCGGTGCGGAGCAGGTCGACCATCCGCCGGTACCCGATCCGGATCAGCCAGCTGCGCGGGTTCTCTGGAACGCCGTCCGTCGGCCACGCCCGGCTTGCGACGAGTAGTGCCTCCTGTACCGCGTCCTCGGCGATGTCGAAGTGGCCGAAGCGCCGCACCAGCGCGCCGAGGACCTGCGGCGCCTCGGTGCGCAGCAGGTGCTCGACGTCCGGCGTCACGCCGGTACTGCCGTTCGTGTGCCCTCCAGGCATGCCGCCGTCCGGCGACGCTGGATGCGGCGGCTCATGCCGCGAAGTCCGCGCCCATGATCGGCCGGATCACCATCGGCTCGCCCAGAACCTCGACCATCCGCGAGACGATCTCGACGGCGCGCTCCTGGCTGCCCACGTCGATCACCGCGAAGCTGGCCAGGACCTCCTTGAGCTCGACGAACGGGCCGTCGGTGGCCACCACGCCGGTCGGGGTCCTGCGGACCGTGGTGCTGACCGCCGGGTGACCGAGTCCCTCGCTGCTGACGAACTCGCCGGTCTCGATCAGCTCCTGTTCGAACCGCTGGTACGCGGCGAACGCGGCCAGCGCCTCCTCGGACGGGGTGTCGGCGGTCGCGGCGTCCCAGGCGGCGGCCGGTGTGTAGCTGAGCAGCAGATACTTCATGGTCATCCTCGTGTTCGCGGGGCTCGGATCACGCTACGCCGACCAGCTCGAACGGCGCAGGGAGAGGGCGACGACCGTCGTCCAGGTGAAGGCGACCAGGCCGTTCACGGCGATCTGGATGCTCATGTGGCTCGGCGACATCGGCATCAGCAGGATGAGCGCGGCGAGGCCGTTCAGTACCGCCGGCAGGGCGGCCCGACGGCGGACGTGACGGATGGTCAGCACGATGGCGGCGACGGCCAGCGCGGTGAAGGCGATGGCGGCCGCCGCCGAGTGCGCGATGCTGTGCCAGGACATCTCGTCGACCGGCCCGTCAGGAGTCCCTACCGGGAAGCCGTACTCCGGATCCATGGTGAACACCCCGGCCGCGACGAGCCCGGCACCGAAGATCCCGACGAGGATTGGCAGCACACGCCGGCCGGTGCCCTCGGTGAGCGTGCGCCGGACACCGATGGCGAGGGCGATCCCGCCGAGGCCGGCGAGCACGAACGTGGTGATCTGGATCCAGCCGAGACTTCCGGTGGCCAGCTGGCTGATCGGGTGCCGTGTGATGTCGTAGCCCTCCCGCATGAGCATCTGCGTCACGGCCGAGGCTGAAAAGACCGGTCCGGCGAGGCCGCCGGCAAGGAGCAAGCGGGCGGACGAGCGGCGGACGGCAGGAACGGTGGCGGCGATGGTGGCCATGACTTCCTCCTCGGTGGGTGCTTGCCGCTACCTCGCGCCCGCACCGCGAAACTTGACGCACCAGAAGTGCGACCTGAGTCACATCATGTCGATGTCGAAGCCCGGGTGCCGCCTCCGAGGTACCGGCAAGCACCCACCGAGGAGGACGCGATGTCTGAGAACACCCAGCCGAGTGCCGAACTGACCGCACTGGACCGCCTGGTCGGCACCTGGTCGGTGACCGGCGGCGCCGAGGGAACCGTGCGGTACGAGTGGATGGTCGGCCGGTTCTTCCTGCTCCAGCACATCGAACTGAGCCAGTTCGGCCAACCCGTCACCGGTCTGGAGGTCATCGGCAACCTGCACCCGTTCGGCGAGCCGGTCGGCGCGGACGTGGTGTCGCGGTTCTACGACGCGGCCGGCAACACCTTCGACTACGTCTACGAACTCGTCGGCGACAAGCTGACCATCTGGGGCGGCGCGAAAGGCAGCCCGGCCTACTACGAGGGCAGGTTCAGCGCCGACGACACCACGGTCACCGGCGAATGGACCTACCCCGGCGGAGGCGGCTACGCCTCCACCATGACCCGGATCTGAAATCGGAAAGCCGCACCGACCCGAGCGGCCGGAGCGCCAGTGCCTCCTCAAGGACGAGGAGACACTGGCGCTCCGGCCGACGAGCGTGCACCGGAGGCGCTACGCCCACGGTGGAATGTAGCGGCCTACGTACGCGCGAGCACGGGGGAGCGGGTCATGCCAATACTGGTTCGGCATACGGCTGTGGTGCTTCTCGCAGAACTCAGCGAGACTGACCGTGATCTTGACGCGCTCCAGCGGGCGGCCTTCGAACTCTGTGTTGACCGCCAGCAACTGCGCCTCGGGATGCCAGCCCGAGTGGTCGAACGCCCAGCCATCCCAGATCGCGTAGACGTGGAAGACCTGCCGCTCGCGGCGGATCTCGGCGACGGTCAACGCGATGATTGACGGGTCAGCGGGGCCTGGACACAGACATTCGGCGAACCGTGACGAGAACGCCGGCTCCCTACAAAATCGATGTTGCCAGGTCGCTCCTTGGGTTTGGATGCACCATGAGCATCATTTTGAGCACCCCGAGCGTTGATGAGCTGTCACCAGCGGTGGACGCGCTCAAGGGGTGGCAGTACGACGGGGGACCGCTGCATCTGCATTCCGGCGATCTCGGCTGGCACTCGGTACGTGGTGCCGAGGCTACGGCCGCTGCCATCCGGATGTGGTCGCGCGACGGGGAGGTTCTCGCGATCGGGCTGCTGGACGGCCCCGAACTGGTGCGCATGGCCGTCGCTCCCAACTGGCGTGATGACGAGGCACTGGCCCGCCGGCTCGCCGCTGATCTGGACGAACCAGGGCGTGTCCTGGCTCCCGACGGTGCGACCGTCGAAGCCCGAGGTGCGGGGCTTCTCACCCAGCTACTGCTGAAGCGGGGTTGGGAGCGGGATGAGCCGTGGACAACGTTCCACCGCAGTCTCTCGGACCCGGTGGAGGACTGCGGTCTGCGTATCGAGACGATCGAGCCCGATCGCGCCGAAATGTGGGTCGCCGTCCACTGGTCCGCGTTCCGCGGGTCGCCCTTCACTGATGCCGACCGACGCCGCACGGTCGGAGGTTGGCTCGCCATGGTTGGTGGCCCGTTCTACGGTGACGCACGCTGCCTCGCCGCATTCGATCAGAACGACGACGCCGTGGCAGTGGCGGCTGTGTGGTCAGCCGGCCCGGGGCGGCCAGGACTCCTGGAACCGATGGGCGTGCACCGCAGTCACCGAGGCCATGGTTACGGCACTGCGATCACGCTTGCCGCCGCTGCGGCCCTTCGCGACATGGGTTCGTCCAGCGCGAGTGTGTGCGTGGAGAGTTCCAACGTCGGCGCCGTAGCTACCTACACCTCGGCCGGCTTCACGCCGTCAGCCGAGGTGGCCGATCTGCGCCGCGGTTCCCGGTGAACACCGGGCGAAGGTCGATACCCCTCGTGCCGGTAGTCGTAGCCAGCGGGCCGCATTGATCTGGCCTACGTGTCACCGGCGGGGCGGGCGATGATCGATCGTCGGCTCTACCTGCCGGAGACAACCTGGCGCGACCGGCCCGACCGCCTCGCCGCCGCTGGTGTGCCGGATGACGTTGGGTTCGCGACGAAGCCGGCCCTGGCCCGGCAGATGATCGCCGCCGCGATCGAGGCTGGTGTCCCGTTCGGGTGGGTGACCGGCGCCAGTCTGCTGAAGTGACCTCGGACGCTACGGGAGGGTTGGGTGGAGGCCGCGCGCCCGTCGGGAGCGATCGACAATGGCCGCATGCTCTCCGACGTTCTTGCCTACTACAAAGACCTCGAGACCACTGGACTGCCGGTGGCGATGTGCTGGACGGTGACACAGCCGCTCGGCGCTGCCCTGGCCCTCGAGGACGTCGCGTCCCGACTTGGTGGCGACCCCGACGATCTCGAAGTGCTCGACCTGTCCGAAGCGTACGAGATCGGCCCGAACGACGGATGGGTCCTGCATCTCGATCAGGCAGGCCCCGCTGTCACCATCTTCGAAAACAACGGCTTCCAGGGCACCCGCCCGGAGGTGCTGCGGGCGCTCAGTATCGACGCGAAGGTTCACAGTGCCTGGTGGGATGTCGACGCGATGACACGGTTCAGCTTTGCGACACAGGGCGAGCTCATCACCGCGATGGAAGCTGGATGGCCATGCGCGGGAGTCAGACCCGACGCGCTCGACGCCGAGCTTGCTGATCTCTACGACGCCATGCGGACTCCCGGTCTGTGGGTGGCAGGGATGCTCGCTGCCGTCGAGCGCCGTACCGGTATCCGTCTTGATCGCGACTGGTTCGATCGCCCGCACGAAGCCATCGTGATTGCTCGCACGTGAACCAGAACGGCCACCGGCAGTGCCGCGCGCCCTTCCGCTGATCAGAAGGCGTTCTGACACGGACACCCGCCGGCTAGGCCTTCGAAGATCACAGATGACACATGCATCCGCTTCTGCCGCAAGGGCTCGTCACCGCAGGTGACGTCGGTGCCGGTCGCCGACGTCCGGACGCGCCAAGATCCGTTGCTCGAAGGTTGGGGTGGAACCAGCGGAGGCGGCATCAGGTCTCACTGACGTGAGAACCCGATTTCGACCTGCCTCGGTACTGATGTGGACATCCTTGGCGGCCCTGGCGGCGGGATGTGGAAGCACCACAGAACCACAGACCTCAAGGCCAGGTCAGACCTCTTCGCCCAATTCGAGTACATCGGCTCCGATGGCTACGGATGGCGATGCCGCCATCTGGAGTCTCGGTCCGGACCAGAGCCTTCAGCGATCGTCCACGAGGGTTACTGCCCTCGTCTCGCGACTGGGCTGTAACAGCGGGATCACGGGGCAGGTCTTGACGCCGGAGATTCGCACGAGCGAGTCCGAGATCGTCGTGACCTTCAGCGTCGCTCCGAAGCAGCCTGGCGGCGCAAGCTGCCCCAGCAACGATCAGGTGCCCTACGAGGTCGTGCTCGGCGAGCCATTGCGGAACAGAAGACTGGTTGATGGCCAGTGCCTGCCTGGCGGAGAAGCGATCACCACATCCTTCTGCGCCACTGGCCCCACGCGATCCAGTCCATGAGCCCCATCGGGGCGTCTCCTCCTGGAGTCCCGCCACGCACTGACATGCCGCCAACCGCGCGTTACACAGTGTCACCACACTCGGTCGAGGCGGCGCCCGGGGGCGTGTCGAAGCAGTAACGTATGGCACCCGCATCGTCGCCCGGATTAGCTTAGCGCCGGAGAACGTAGGCGAGTGTCGATAATCTGCGCTCTCTGGATTTTGAGAGGGTGGAGGCGTGCGGAAGATAGCTGTCATCGCCGAGCCCGGCGTGTTCGACGCTTGGGGCGCCGTGATGCAGCTCGGCGATGCCATGGGGCTCCAAGCACACAACGTGGGGGACCTCTGCCGAGCGGCAGTGCAGGGTGCCACGGCGTGGGGCTGGCGGTTCGCGAAACACATGCAGGCCGGCGAGCTGGTACCGGACGAGGTGTTGGGCGAGTTCGTTGCGTACACGTTGGCCGGGTCGCCGGGCTGCTGGCTGCTGTTCGGCTACCCGCGCACTATTCGCCACGCCGAACTGCTGGCCGAACACGGTCACGCACCGGATACCGTCATTCAGGTGATGCTCGATGAAGGCCGCGTCGACCAGGACTGGCGGCTGGCCGCGAAGCGCGACCAGATCCCGCAGATTCTCGCCGAGCACCGGCTGCGCATAGCTCCCGTGCGGGCCTTCTATCATGCGTCCGATACGTTTCACGTAGTACAACAGCCTGCATCGATCGAGGATCTCGTTGCCGACCTGCGGGCAATCGTGTCCGGTGCGAGGCAATAGCCGTCAGACTCCAGACGGTGTACTGATCTGCCGCGAGTCGCACGCTACGCAACGTCACGATGCTTGGTCGGTCGGCGTCCCGTCGTGCCGATGAGCGGCCGTCGCGACAGGAGCATCCGGCGCGTCTCGGTCAGGGGCATGTGCTGTGCGAGGTAGGGCCGGATGCGGCATTCGCCGCAGCAATTTCAGGGGCCTCCAGAGGCAGAGGCCCGGCCTACGATGGGTCCGGGATCGGTCCCTAACCATTAGGCGCATTTGCCCTCCGCTCACGAACTTGGAGGTACCTTGAAGCTCTTGCTTACGTCCGGCGGTGTCACGAACCCAAGCATCCAGTCGGCGCTCCTGCAGCTTCTCGGTAAGCCGGTCTCCGAGTGCCGCGCCCTTTGCGTCCCGACGGCACAGTGGGGTCACCCGATGTGCGGACCGGCATCGGTGCGGGGCTTCTTGGCCGCCGACCCTGCGCGCGATTGGCAGCACCTGTCCGGCCTGGGTTGGGCTTCGCTCGGTGTCCTCGAGCTCACGGCGCTGCCCAGCATCGGCGCAGAGCGATGGATTCCCTGGGTCCGGGAGACCGATGCGCTGCTGGTCGACGGTGGCGACGCGACATACCTGTGTCACTGGATGCGAGAGTCCGGGCTGGCCGATCTGCTGCCCTCGTTGCCCGACACCGTCTGGGTGGGGGTGAGCGCGGGAAGCATGGTGATGACGCCCCGGATCGGGTCGTACTTCGTCGAATGGCGGTCGGCGCCGGACGACCGAGCTTTGGGAGTCGTCGACTTCTCGATCTTCCCGCACCTGAACCACTTCCCCACGAACACCCTGGCCGACGCCGAGCGGTGGGCGGCCGGCATCGGCGTCCCGGCCTACGCCATCGACGAACAGACGGCCCTCAAGGTCGTCGACGGCTCCGTCGAAGTGGTTTCTGAAGGGCAGTGGACGAAGTTCGGGTGATTGCCAACTCGGCGGCCATCCGGATCTGCCGCCGACCGGGCGCGGGGTTCTCTCACCGTTTGCCCGACGGGCTGCGCCGCCCCCTCGTGCCGAGGGGCGCGTGCCTTGCCGGGATAGCGTTGGTGGCGTGACGGAGCCTGACTACAGCCTCGCGAAGATCGCCGTCCTTGAGTTCGACGACTCCGTACGCAAGCAGCCCGGTATGTATTTCGGGGTAGGCAGGGAAGATCCTCGTCTGGCGACTCGGGTGCTTTGCGCGGTTGTGGGGCACGCGTTTCATCCGCCAACCAGGGTCGCCGCGAGTCACACGCCCGACGTCGTGGCGGAAATCACTGCTGATCTGGTCTTCTCGGTGACCGACGACCAGGCGGACATCTTGACCGGGCGGGGCATGCCGAAGCTCGGCTACTACGACTCTCTCCTCGCCTGCGACCGATGGTCGAGCGCTGCGGCGGCGGCCGTGAGTGCGCAGACCGTCGTCGAAGTCTGGCGACATGGGCACGGCTTTCGGCAGAGCCTCATCGGCTTACGGCCGGTCGAGCCACCTGCGGAGTTCTCCGCTCCCGCCGGAGCCGGCACCCGTGTGGCCTACATCCTCGATCCCGCCTACTTCGGTTCAGCCGCGATCACCACCGATCTCGCCAGCCTCGACGTGCACGGTCCGCACTGCGCCAACACCACCGGGCCCGGCAAGGTCGTGGTCCGAGACCGCAGAGAGCGGGGCCGCCCGCACGAATACCGGTGTGCCTGACTCGGGCATCCGGATCTGCCGCGGACAGGTCATCGCAGTGCGGAGACCGAGCGGACGGGAGGCGGCGGAGCGGGCCCAGCGGGCCGCCGAGTTGTTGACCACCAGACGTCGTCGGACACCATGCCTCGCATACCCCATCAGTCAGCTGAGCCGAGCACCTGCTTGATCTTTCGGCTGGCGTAGTGACCGAAGGCGTGGTGTCAGCCCAGCCGAGCTGCCACCGCGCCGTTTGTTGGTCACCCGACGGCCGACGGGTCCGCAGACGCATCTTGGCGGACGTACTCCCAGACCGGTTCGGAGAGATCCTCATCGGATCGCTTCTGTCCCACCACCTCGTACCAGGCAAGGTTCTCGATCCAGAACCGGGCCACGATGCCGATCAGAATTGACCAGGCCGCCAGTCGGCGCAAGAAGGGATCGAGGGGTGGCCGACCGACCTTCACGCCGGATCGATGTTCCACGCCCGCGGCAGATCGCTACCACAGACATAACAGACGAAGTCGCCGTCTTTGACCACGCTCAGCTCGGCACAGTCCAGGCAGCGACGAAACACAAACTCGGACGTGAGCCGCCCAGGATGATCAAGTCCTGCCTGGTGCAGTGCTGCAGCCACCGCCGGCCAGCAAGACGGATCGGGACAATAACCCGTCGACTGGTTGCTGACCTCGCTGACTGACCATCCATCCGGACGCCGCACGAAGGCGATCTCTCCGGCTGCGAGCACCTCACCGCCCGCAGCGCATGCCACGTGCTCACTGCGTCGAGCCGCAAGCCGCAGTACGCCATTGGCATCCACCACATAGGTGAACGGCTCCGCCAACTCCCGGGCATCCACCGAATCCACCCAGGAGCTGAACTCCTTCGCCGACCGGATCAGCCGGCCCTCGCCACCCTGCAACGCGACCGACGCTATGTCCGCAGGCCCGACATAGCGATAACGCCGCCGATCACCAATCACAGCCTGACCGTAGGCCAGAACCGCGGAGTCGAGTGCCCGCTCACCACCGAGATGCAGCAAGGCGAGCAACGCAGGCATCAGGAGGCGGCGGGCGGTGGCTTCAGACGCTTTCGCTCGACCACGCTCGTCGCCGTCACCACAGTCAGCGGCGGCACGTCCTGCGCGACGACGGCGCCCGCGCCGACGACCGAGCCGCGACCGATCGTCACCCCAGGGGTGACCGTGGCGGCGGCGCCGATCCACACGTCATCCTCGATGACGATGGGCGCGTGCGTGATGAAGTCGTACCGTTCGTCGAGTTCGACGGGGTGCCCGGCCGTGCTCAGGGTCACCCGGGGACCGATCATGACGCGGTCACCGACGGTGATGCCCCCGTAGTCGAGGAAGAAGCACCCCTGGTTGATGAACACGCGCTCGCCGAACGACGCGCCAAGCCCGTAGTCGCAGTGGAACGGGGGCAGGATGGACAGGGAGTCCGGGATCGGTGCGCCGAAGATCTCGGTCAGGAGCGTCCTGCGCCCTTCGAGGTCGTCGAACGGCAGCGCGTTGAGGCGCGAGGTCAGGTCCATGACGAGCCGTACGCGCTCCGCGAAGGCTCGCGACTCGGGCGTCCGTGTCCGTAGGCGTTGCTGGTTGCGCACGAGGCCATGCTGGCACGGCGGGTCGGGGACCCGGTGAAGAGCACCGGCAGGGGGAGGGCGTCGCCACGTACCGATCCGCGCGGATCGGTACGTGGCGCAGGAGCGACGGCCCAGCGAGCGGTCCTGCCCATCAGCGGTCGCTTCGTGGTGCCGGGAGAACTCCGCCTGCTTCGCCAGTGCAGTGAACCGCGGAGATGGCCCGGGCCTTGGTCGGTGACCTCGGCCCGGGCGCTGTGACGGACCTCAGTTCAGGGCGATGTAGAGCCGTTGACCGGCAGGTCGGTAGCCGGCGCGCTCGTAGATCCGCCACGATTCCTCGCCGGAGGCCTCCAGCCAGGCGATCTCCGCGCCTGCCGTGAACAGGCGCCGGGTTGTCTCGGCGGTGATCGCGCCCGCCAGTCCCCGGCGGCGGTAGGGCTTGCGGACGGCGATGCCGGCGACCTCGCTCACCGCGCCGGTGGGCGGGGCCGCCCCGCCACCTCCTGCGCAGGTGCCGTCGTCAGTGACGGCCATGACGGCCACCCCTCCGGCGCCCTGCTGGTGCCGGAGGCGGGCCACGTCGGCCTCGGAGGCCACCGGGTCGCCGCCGAAGGCTTCGTTCTGCGCGCTGATCAGCGCGGCGCGCTGAGCATCGGTGCCCGGTTCGTGCAGACCGAGGTGGTCGAGCGTGGGTGGTGCCTTCACTGTGTCGGGCGTACAGAGCAGGTAGGTGTGCCGGGCTTCCACGGTGAAGCCGGCGGCGGTCAGGAGTGCTTCCAGGCTGGGGGCGCAGCTGGTGACGTACTCCAGGCGGGGTTTGCGATCAGCCGCCTGGAAGGCGGCGACCAGGGCGGTGACATCGGCCGCGGTGATGGCGGCACCGGGACGCGGCGTCGCGTAGTTGATGTAGGGACTGGTCGTGGTCGGATCCATCCCGATCACGAACGGCCCCACCTCTACGGGCGCGGGTCGGTTGGACAGGTTGGCGACGACGGACTGCTGGATGCGGACATCCATGATCAACGTGAACCTCGATGCAGGAGAGAAGCTGCGGTGCGCGGACAGAAACGTTGGACCGCTCATCCGTGATGGAGCCGCGCGACGATCATTCGTCGCGTCGTCAACACTCAGGCGGCCGCTCGGCCTACCCGGATCACAGGCGTCATTCCCTCATGCAGAGTGCCCACGCCGATCGCGTGGCCGGCTGCAAGGTTGCCGCAGCCGGCTCGGGCTTGTCAACCCGCTGTCACTGCCGCGTCCGCAGCTGCCGCCGACCGCGCGTCACCCGACGGAGCCCCTGTCCATGGATGGCGGTGCGCGGTCGTGCCGACGAGCGGACGCGACGCGGCCACGCAAACCGGTTGACGGCGCCGGCAGGATGCTCGGTGTGCGTACGTTCAGTGACCTGGTCGATGAGGCCGCCGCAGCGGACGTGTCCGGCTGGGACTTCGCCTGGCTCGAGGGCCGGGCAACGGAAGAGCGGCCGCCGTGGGGGTACTCGCGGTTGATCGCGTCCCGCCTGCCCCACGTCACCTCGGCCCTGGACATCGACACCGGTGGCGGCGAGATCATCGCCGGGGTGCCGCACCTACCGCCGAGAATGGTCGTCACCGAGGGCTGGCGCCCGAACGCCGAGCGCGCCCGTCGGGCGTTGTCGCCCCGCGGTGTCGAGGTCGTGCCCGTCGAGCAGGGCCGGCCCCTGCCCTTTCCCGATGCCAGCTTCGATCTGGTGACGAGCCGTCATCCGGTGGACCCCGACTGGAGCGAGATCGCCCGCGTGCTCACCGATGACGGCACGTACCTCGCCCAGCACGTCGGGCCGGCCTCCGCGTTCGAGCTCATCGAGTTCTTCTGCGGCCCGCTGCCGCGGGAGCGGCTCGGCCGTCAACCCGATCGTGAGGCCGCGGCCGCGCGGGCGGCGGCGCTCGAGATCGTGGACCTGCGCACCGCTCGTTGCCGGATGGAGTTCTTCGACATCGGCGCGGTCGTCTACATCCTGCGCAAGTGCGTGTGGTGGGTGCCCGACTTCACCGTGGAGCGGTACCGGGGCACCCTCGAGCGACTGGACGCCCACATCCGCCACCACGGCGCCTTCGTGGCCCACTCGACGCGGACCCTCGTCGAGGCCAGACGGGCACCCCGCTGAAACGCTGCACCGGCTCGTCGACCCGGACGCGGTGGGCGCTCGCATCGTCGCCTCGACCGCACGTTGGGACCCCCCCAGCCGACTGAGGCCGACACGCGTTCATGCCGATCGTGCGCGCCGGCCGCCCGATCGAGATGGTCCTGTCCGTCCGTCTGGTCGATCGCTACGTCACCGGCAGTCCTCACCTCACGGCGCGCGCATCCAGCACATGCGTTCTGAGTTCCCCTTCCGGGAACGTGGCCGAAGGATCCCGGTGGCTCACCCCGGGTGGACACCGTGACCGGCGAGCGGCAGGCGAGGGCCGAGGAGAGCGCGGGCGCTGAATACCAGTCCTCCGCTTGCGCGGAGGTACCGAATCGAACGGAATAGCAGGAAGCGCCCGCATGGCCTCGGCTCTCGCCGCTCACTCAGGGATCAGCTCACTGAGCCGATCAAGCGTATACGCCTCCGATCCGTCCGGCAGGTCGTCGGGCGCCTCGATGCCGATGAAGGTGACCGGCTCGTCCGGCAGCCGGCCGTTCCACATCGTCACCTCCGCCCGCGCCCGCCAGCGGTCGACAAGGTAGGACACGGTGAGGTGACGCCGCTCCATCAGCGCCCGTACCCGGTCGGCCGTGGTGAACGTGTTCTCCTCCACCCGGTTGAACGACGGCGTACCCCGCAGGTACAGGTGCAGCCACACGGCCTGCCAGCCATGCTCGCTCCTGGCGAACACCATCGGCAGCGCGACGCGACCCTGGCCGCGCAGGTGCGAACGCGCCCGCACGGTCCGTGCATCGAACGGGGCGCCGAGCTGGTCCCGTGCGCGGGTCTGGTATCCGAACATCGACTCGGCGACCTCGTCGAACGACTCGCCCGAATAGATGTTGACCTGCGGGACCACATAGTGCCCGCGGGCGGTCAGCGGCACGTCGATGAACTCAGTCGCGCCGTTCGTCGCGTCGGTGATGTCACCGGAATGCACCACGCCGTCGTGGCGGTAGTTCGTCCACGACACCTGGCCCGCACTGTGGAACGCGTCGTCGAGCAGCAGCACCGACAGGTCGTAGTCGGTGCGACGGCTGCTCTGGCGCCAGTACGTGAAGAAGCGCAGCAGCTCACCGGAGACCGATGCCCGCGAGCCTCTCGGCAGGACCGCGAAACCGTCCTCGGTCGCCTTGCCGGACAGCGGCAGGGCGACGTCGAGCACCTGCGGGTCCACCACCAGCGGTCGTGCCGACTCCGGCAGCCGGGCGCCGATCTCGGCGTCGAGCAGCGACGACAGCTCGGCCACCAGCCCGGCCGGCAGTGGCGGCCGCTCGTCGGGTCCGACCCAGGCGTTGCGCGAGCGGCTCGCGTACATCCGGGCGGACGCGGGCGTCAGCCGGTTGTCGACGTGCTCCCGCAGCGAGAGAAGCACCCGGCCCGACGCCGAGCCGAGCGCACCGGTGACCGCTTCGACGACGGCGGTGCGCTCCGATGCCGGCGCCAGCCGCAGCAGCCGGTCGGCGGATCGCAGGAGCAGGCCCGGCGCAGCCGACAGCACCGACGCGGCGCGACCGACGGCTCTGGCGCGGATCGCCGCCTCCGCGCGGCCGGCGATGGTGCGCACCCGCCGCTCGCCACGCGCGACCGCGAACACCTCCTGCGCGTGCGGCCACTGGTCGTACTCGTGCGGGTGCAGCCGTTCCCCGAGCCGCTTCCACCGCTCCGCGTAGCGCACGACGTCACCGAGCTTCTCCGGACTCGCACCGACGACCTCGTTCAGCGCGGCCAGCAGCATCCGCCGCTCCGGGCGCCGGAAGGCACGCAACCGCGTGGGCGTCGCGAGCGAGGCGTCCCCACCGGAGACCTGGCAGGCGAGGCGCAGCACGTCGGTCGTCGTGTCCACGCCGACCAGCGGCCGGCCGAGGACGAGCCGGATCCCGTTGAGCACGGCACGGTTCTCCCGCACCGGAATCTCGGCCGGCTGCGCGCCGTCCACGCAGGCGACCGCCAGTTCGCTGAGGATCGCGAGGTCCGCCTCGCCGTGTGGCGTCGCGCTGCCGGCCAGGGCCAGATAGAGCCGCGCCGCCTCCACGTCGGCGGTGTCGCCGAGACGCAGCAGGGTTACCCGGTCACCGGCTGCGGTGACCAGGTCGTCGTGCGCGGCCAACAGCTCGGCGTAGGTGTGCTGGTAGGTCCCGTAGGCCGGCAGGTCGAGCAGGTTCACCCCGCCCGACGCGACGGCGTCCCGCAGCTGCTCGTCGGTCGCCGTGCCGCCGCCGGTGAGGATGGCCGCCCGTAGCCGGTCCGTCCAGAACTCGATGGTGTCCGGCACGCCGTCGGGGAAGCCGATGAAGTAGGCGTTGTGCTGGACGTGGTCGCCCACCAGCTCGCGTACCGCCGAGACGACCGTGGCGGCGAGGTCCATCGCCGGCGCGGGGGCCAGGGTGCCGATGTGTTCCAGCAACGCCCGCGACGCCGAGAACCCGACATCGAGCAGCGCCGCGTCCAGTTGCCGGGCCACCGGTGTGCCGTCGCCGGCCGGGCCGCTGCTGGCCGGCACGCGCAGGGTCTTCTGGATGATCAGCTTCTCGAGCACGTGGTCCTCCGGTCCGGTCGACTCCGGCGGTTGCCGGCGTGCAGCCGCGGCACAGTGGGTCGCCGGGGACTCGAACCCCGAACCCTTCGATCCAACAAGGAGAAGGAAGCGCTGCCATGACCGCACAGGCGGAGAGCGGACGCGCTACTCAGTCGAATGCTCTGCCATTGAGCTAGCGACCCGGATGTCGATCATCGCATCGGCCGAGTCGGCATGGCTATCGGGTTTCGGAGTTCCAGAGGCGTGACGAATCCGTTGCAGGACAGGCTCGACGGCCCGGGTTCCGTCACCCCCTAGAGTTCGACCTCATGGGCTGGTTCGGGACGCTGCTGCTGGCAAGACCGACGACCGCCACGCTTGCGTCGCAGCCGGGGGTGCGCGAGGCGTTCGGCTCTTGCTTCGCCACGCCGACCCCCTGGGGCAACAAGCTCGGGCTCTACGACCTGGGCCAGGGCTGGCAGCGGGTGGGAGTCACGCCGTTCCGCACGGAGCGGCTGCGGTTGTCCGCGGGGGTGGAGGGTCTCGCGGCGGTCACGGCGGCACCAGCGCTGGCGGCGTACGTGTCCAACAGCGCCTGCGCCCACCTGGAGTGCCGGACGCCGGCGGGCCGCAGCTTCTCGCTGCACCTACCCGACACGGACGAGCCGTGCGGGTACCGGCACCCGGAGGGCAGGCCCGGGCGGGTCGACCCCGACGTCGCGGTGGAGGCGTTGCGTGGCTGGGCGGTGGAGGCAGGCCGGACGCCGTCGACGGACGCCGTGGCGGCCGTCGTCACCGGCCGCGAAGGCGACCTGCCGGTGATGCAGGACGCCGTGTTGATGCTGTTCGCGGGTCTGGGTTTCACGTCGGAGGCTGAGATCCCGCCCGTCGTCAACCCCGACGACCCGGCGTTCGGAAACTACGAACTCGTGGTGCGCATGGCCGACGTCAGGGCGGCTGGTGAGCAGTACATGGCGAGCAGAGGGTGGCCGCTCGACGATGACCAGAAGGCGACCCCACAGGACCTCGACTACCTCCGCTTCCGGGACCTGCTGTGGAGTTCCGTCTACGGCGGGGGAGCGACCCGGGACGAGTTGGTCGCGCAGTACCGGCAGTTGGCCGTGCGATGGAAGAAGCACTGACCTTCGCCCGGTCCCGCTGCTGCTCGGTCACCACAAGCGGTGTCTTCAGACCAGGAGACGCTCCCGCATCCTCGCGCCCAGGTTGATGGCACCCACGGCCCGGGGGCCGGCCGGATCGTGCACGTGGAGGGTGTTGTTGCGGCGCATCAGCTCACGGACCGCGGGTGGCAGCCGGGGCGGGTCGTCCATGGCCGCGAGGATCTGCCCGGCGCTCGAGATCAGTCGATCCGCCAGGGCGGCGGCGTCGGTGTCGATCCGCACCCGGCCGTACTCCCAGCCGGCGGTGGTGAGGTCGAGCACCTCGAAGACGTGGGTCACCAGCGGGTGCGGGTCGGTCACCCGGTCGAGCCGGGACGCCTGGCTGCCGACCACCGCGACGGCGGCGGCCACCTGGACGTACGGGTGGAAGCCGCTCGGCAACGCGAACAGTGGCCAGCGCAGCGCCGGGCCGGCCTCCACCCACAGCGGCCGGTAGTTGCGGCGGTGCACCAGGAGGCGCCGGCCCGTCCGTCGGTGTATCTCGTGGGCCTGGGACTGTAGGTCAGCGTAGGCCTCGTCGGCGACCTGGCTCACTATCCGGGCCGCCACCACCAGGCCGTCGTCGCCGGTCAGCATCCCGGTGATCGCCTCGACCTGCTCGGGAAACCGGATCTGCGCGTGGGCGCCGTACCGGTGCTGGACGTCCCGTAGCAGCGCCTGCTGTCGTCCCGGGTCGAGCTGGACCCGCCCGCCGCCCAGCAACCGCTGGAACCAACGCATTTCGCCTCGTTTCAGCAGAGCCGTCCCGGACTGGGGCAATGCTAGTGCGTCGGACCCCTCTCGTGTCCGAAGGGGTGGCTGAGCGATCCCTCGACCGTGATCGCGCCGTACGCAGACGGCGAGGGGGTGCGGCATGATGCTGGGGTGCGCGCGGAGAAGGACGACGCACAGCCTCGCGATCAGAGCAGCTCGCCGGCGCAGGATTCGTGCTCGCCGCAGCCGTAGCAGGTGTACCGCATGCAGCCGGTGCAGATTCCGAGGTTCTCCAGTCGGTACCGGTCATGGCAGGTCGAACAGGTCTCGCGGCGGTTGAGCATGGCGTTCCAGCCGGCGGGCCCGCCATTGGACTCGTACGAGGCGGTGACGAATTCGGCAAGCCCGGCGTCGTACGCCGGAGCCGTCGGGTCGCCGATCCGGTAGTTCACGCTCCAGCAGCGCACCGCGAAGAACGTCGTGCCGGTGACCAGGAAAGCGGTACCCAGGCTGTCGCCGCCCCGCCCGTCGCTGGCTCGGCGCGACCCCAGGGGAAGCGACGACGCGGTCGGGGCCCGGCTCCGCGCCGGGCCCCGACCGCGTGTCGGGGATCAGCCCTTGCGTCCCTGGGTGGCGACGCCTTCGATGAAGTACCGCTGGCCGAAGCTGAACAACAGCAGCATGGGCAGCGTGACGAGCAGCGAGGCGACCATGACGTACTGGTAGTCGCCCTCCCCGCCGGCCGTGGGGCTGTACTTCGTCATGGCGTACGCGATGCCGAGCGGAGCGGTGAAGTCCTCCATCGACTCCCCGTTGAGATAGATCAGCGCGCCCTGGAAGTTGTTCCACGCCGCCTGGAACTCGAACAGGAAGACGATGACGAACGACGGGATGGACAGCGGCATGGCAATCTTCCAGAACAGCTGCCAGTAGTTGGTCCCGTCGATCCGGGCCGCCTCGAACAGTTCCCGGGGCAGGCTCAGGTAGAACTGCCGTTGCAGGAAGATGTAGAACGCCGAGCCGAACAGGTTGGCGCCGAACAGCGGCACCCAGGTGCCGAGGAAGCCCGCTTCCTTCCAGATCAGGTACATCGGGATCATCGTGACCGCGCCGGGCAGCATCATCGTGCCCAGGACCAGCCCGAACAGGAGGTTGCGGCCGGGAAAGCGGAAGTAGGCGAAGCCGAAGGCCACCATCGAGCTGGAGATGGCGACCGTTACCGCGGCGAGCAGTGAGATCGACACACTGTTGAACACCCAGTGCAGCAGCGGCAGCTCGCTCCAGACCTGGACGTAGTTGTCCCACCGCCAGGTCTCGGGGATCAACGAGTTGTCGAACACCTGGCTGGCCGGCTTGAGGCTGGCCGCGACCAGCCAGACCAGGGGATACAGGAACAACGCGGCGAACCCGACGAGCAGGAGGGTGAGCAGTACCCGCCCGATCGTCCACCTCGTGGGTCGGCGCCCGGGATCCCGTCGCCCTCCGGGGGGCGCGGCGTCCACGGCCTGGGCCAGGACGGGGGCCGCGGTGGGTGCGGTGCTGGGGCCGATTGTCGTCACGACCGCTCTCCCTCGTAGTACACGAAGCGGTTGCCGACCTTGACCTGGATGAAGGTCAGGATCATCAGGATGACGAAGAGCAGCCAGGCCATCGCCGCGGCGAAGCCGAAGTTGAACTGCCGGAACGCCTCCTGGAACAGGTAGACCGCGTAGAACAGCGACGCCTCGGGCGCCACGTTGTTCTGGTCCCGCCAGAACAGCAGGTACGCCTGGTCGAAGACCTGGAAAGCCGCGATGGTCAGGATGATGACGTTGAAGAACATCGCCCCGGAGATCATCGGCAGGGTGATGGAGAAGAACTGGCGGACGGGTCCCGCCCCGTCGAGCGAGGCGACCTCGTACAGGTCACGCGGCACGTTCTTCAGCGCGGCCAGGAAGATGACCATCGTGCCGCTGACCGTCCAGAGGGTCATGAGCACGATCGACGGCTTGACCCACGTGGGGTCGACCAGCCACTGCGGGCCCTCGATGCCGATGAAGCGCAGGCCCTGGTTGATGGCGCCGGTGTTGCCGTTCAGCAGCAGGAAGAAGATCGACGCCGTGGCCACCGCCGGGGTCATCTTCGGCAGGTAGTAGACCGTGCGGAAGAACCCCGCGCCGCGGCCCACCCGGTTGAGCAGCACGGCCAGCAGCAGCGCGAAGCAGATCTCCAGGGGTACGGCCAGCACGGCGTAGAACAGGGTGTTCGCCAGCGACTTGGCGACCTTCGGATTCTCCAGCAACGCCTCGTAGTTGCTGGTCCCGGTCGGTCGGATGACGTTCGTCGCCAGGTTGTACTTGCTGAACGAGATGACCAGGCTGTAGATCATCGATCCGGCGGTGAAGACGAGGAAGCCGATGATCCACGGCGAGATGAAGAGGTAGCCGGCCAGCGCCTCCCGGCGGTTGTACTTCCTTCCCCGGCCCGGCCGTTTCCTGCTGCTGTCGCGAGTGCCGTCGCCGGAGGGTGCGACGGTGGTACTTGTCATCCAACGCCTCCATGGTGTGCCGGGTGCCGGAGATTCCCGGGGTGGATCGCAAGATCTCCACAATGCGGCGTGGCGGGCTCCCGCGCCATGCGAGGGCCCGCCACGCCCCACGAGGAACGTTGCTGGCGGTCAGCCGCCGGTAACGGTCTTGTACGCGCTCATCGATGCCGTCTGGGCGTCGGCGAGCGCCTGCTGGGCGGGCTTGCTGCCGAGCAGCGTCGCGGTGACGGCGTTCAGCAGCTCCTGCTTGATCTGCTGGCCGGCCGGCGAGGCTCCCACGCTCTTGCCGGCGCCCGCGACCTCGTAGTACGTGCTGATCACCTGGTCGAAGCCGGCGTCACCGCTGGGCTTGACGAACTTCTCCCGGATGGCCTTGTCGGACACCGGCGACCCGGTGAACAGGCCGGTGTTGATGGACTTCTTCTCCTGCACCGTCTTGGCCCGGGCCTCGGCGGCGGCGTTCCAGGAGCCCTCCTCGGTCAGCGCGAGCGCCCACTTGCAGGCGGCCGAGGGGTTCTTGGCCTGGGCGGGGATCACGAACGAGGTGCCGCCGGCCTGGGTGACCGGGTTGCCGTCCTTGCCCTTGAACGGCACGGCGCCCAGCTTGATCTTGTCCTTGTACGGCGAGAGGACGTTGGGGTACCACTGGGCGTCCACTTCCGCCCCGACCTGGTTCTGGACGAACTGGTTCTTCTCGCCGAACATGTCGAACGAGTCGGTGAAGCTCTTGTACTTGGCGAACCCGCCCTGCGCGTCCACGATCTTCTTGAGCAGCTCGAGCGCGGCCACGTTGTTCGGGTCGTCCAGGGTGGGCTTGCCGTCCGCGTCGGCGAGCTTGCCGCCCATGCCGACGAGCCAGAGATTGATCTGGCCGGTCGCCTGCGGGTTGAACCCGAGCGTCGTCGGCACGCCGTTGCTGGCCTTGTACATCTTCGCGACGGCGGCGAGCAGCTTGTCGGGGTTCGACGTGTCGATGTCGGCGTCCTGCACGCCCGCCGCGTCCATGGCCTTCTTGTTCAGGATGATCGCCGCCGGCTGGTAGAACTGCGGCACCGCCCACATCTGGCCCTTGTACGTGACGTCGTTGGCCACGGACGGGTACCAGCGGTCCTTGGTGACCTTGTTGACCTCCAGGCACTTGTCCAGCGGCTGGATGAGGCCCTGGGCGGCGTAGGTGAGGACCAGCTCGCGGTCCATCTGCACCACGTCGGGGACGTTGCCGCTGGCCTGACGGGTGGTGAACTTCTGCGCGTCGAAGCCGGTCTGGTCCATCTCGATCTTGACGCCGTCGAGCTGCTTCGCCGCGTACTCGATCCGGGCCTTGCCGACGTCGTCGGCGTTGTTGAAGCCCCAGGCACTCAAGGTGCCGGTGGGCTTGGCGTCGAAGTTCGCGGCCTCGCCGCCGTTGTCGCCTTCGGACGAGCCACAGGCGGCAGTCGCGACAAGTGCGGCGGCGACGCCTGCGGCTATGAAGGCAGCTCGCCTTTTCCTCATCTGGGTCCCTTCGACGGCGTGCGGGGCCGGCAGGGCCGGCCCTCAAGAGGCTGAAGTCAGCATGGAATCCGTACCAGGCGGGACCGTATCCGAACGTGACACCGGACACAAGTGGAGAATGTTTCCATTAGATATCGGCCCAGGTCAGCGGCAAAACTGGGGTTGTCAGACTGGCCGAAGTGGAGTTGGATCCGGTGTGACAACGATGCCACAATTGGGGGCCTGAGTGCCGGCCATCAGCCAGATCCTGCTCATCGGACATACCCACCACGACGTGGGCTACACCAACAGCCCGCGGCTGCTGGACGACCAGCACCGGCGCGTCGTCGCCGAGGTGCTGCGGCTCTGCGAGGCGTACCCGCAACCGGGCCCGGCCCAGTTCCGCTGGACGTTCGAGGTGGCCCGGCCCGTGCTGCGCCACCTCGCCGAGACCGGCGAGGCCGAGGCGGCGCGGCTGCGGCAACTCGTGCACGAGGGGCGGGTCGCCGTGACGGGTGGCTACCTCAACATGACCCAGTTGCCGTCCGATGCGGAGTTCGGGGCGGCGTACGACGCGCTCCAGGCGCTGCGGGCCGCCGGGCTGCCCGTCCGCACCGAGCAGCACGGCGACGTCAACGGGATCCCCTGGGGCGCCGTCGACGCGATGCGCCGGGCGGGGATGTCCCGGCTCGTGATGGCGCTCAACCCCGACCACGGCCGGGCGCCGTACGAGCAGCCGACCGGGTTCTGGTGGGAGGGTCCCAGCGGCGACCGGGTGTTCGTGTGGCTCTCCACGCACTACGGCATCGGCGAGGAGTGGGGGATCGTCGACGGCGACGTGGTCGCCGCGCAACGCCACATCGCGGCCTTCGTCGAGCGACTGGCGGCGCGCCCGGACTACCCGTACGACGTCGCGGTGGTCCACGCGGCGAACGACAACCGCTGGCCGACGCCGTTGTTCCTCGACGTGGTGCGGCACTGGAACTCCGTACCGGGCAACCCGCCGATGCGCACCGCGACCATCGACGAGGCCCTCGACCTGCTGGAGTCGCAGGCCAGCCGGGCGGACGTGCCGGTCGTACGCGGCGAGTGGTCGGACTGGTGGTCGCACGGCCACGGCTCCACGGCCCGGGAGGTGGCCGTCTACCGGGAGGCCCGGTCGTTCGCCCGGGCGGCCCAGACGAGTCTCGGGCTGAGCATGCTCAGGGGGGACGGCGAACCGGCCCTCGCCCACGTGCTCGGCTACCGGCGCGGGCCGACGCGGCTGCGCGACGAGGACGAGTTGGTCGCCGACCTGGCCAGGGTGGACGAGGACCTGCTGCTCTTCGGCGAGCACACCTGGGGCTCCTGGGAGACGTACTCCAAGCCGCACTCCACCTTCAGCCACTCGCACTGGAACGCCAAGGCGGGTTTCGCGTACCAGGCGTACGACCTCGCGCGCGACCTGGCCGTCGAGGGGATGTTCCGGCTTGCGGCGAGCGGCGCGGGCCCGGCCGACGCGGCGCCCGTGCCGGCCGCGGGCGACGGGATCCTCGTGGTCAACCCGACCGAGCGGGACCGGACCGAGCCCGTCGAGGTCGAGCTGGACACCACCCGCCGGTGCCGGCTGGTCGCCCGGGCGCCGGCCTTCGGTGTGGCCATGCTGCCGCCGCCCGCAGCGGCGTCGACGGCGCGGCACGGCCGGGAGATCGCCAAGGGGCCGTACCGGGTGGTGGTCGATCCGGCGCGCGGCGGTGTGGTGTCCCTGGTCGACCAGCGCGACGGTCGCGAACTGGTGGACACCGCCGTGCCGCACGGGCTGGGCGCCGTCGTGATCGAGAGGATCCCCGCCGGCTGCGAGCACCCGATGGTGGTGCGCTCGCCCAAGGACTTCCATCCGGACCACCCGGGGCCGGACTTCGAACGGCTGGTCGCCCGGGGCGAAGACGAACCGACCATCGCCGAGTCGGCCGAGCTGGCCACCATCACGTGGCGGGTCACCCCGCCGGATCTCCCGGCGGCCACCGTGGCGCTCACCCTCTACCGCGACGTCGACGTCGTGGACCTCGACGTGCACCTGGTCAAGCCCGCGCGACTGGAACCGGAGAGCATCTTCGTGGCGTTCCCGTTCGCGGTGCCCGACCCGGAGTTCCTGCTGGAGACCACCGGCGCGGTGTACGCGGCCGAGACCGAACAGCTCCCGGACACCAGCAAGGACTGGTACTCGGTCCAGCACGCCGTCGGCGTGACCAACCGCGACCACGGCATCCTGTGGGGCAGCTTCGACGCGCCGCTGGTGCAGGTGGGCGGCTTCCACACCGGGCGGTGGGCGCGGACCCTCGCGGTGGCCGGTGGGCAGGTGAACAGCTGGCTGATGAACAACCTGCACTTCACCAACTTCCAGGCGAGCCAGGACGGGACCCGGCGGTACCGGTACCGGTTCGCCGCGCGCCCCGGCCCCGTGACCCGCGAGCAGGTCCGGGTGTACGGCCGGAACCTGCTGGAACCGCTGCAGGCGCGGCGCTACGCGGGACCTGTCGCCGTGGCGGGCGGCAGCGGGCTCCGGGTGGAACCGGCGGACCGCCTGCTCGCCGAGGTCCGGCCGGCCGGCGGGCAGGCGGTGCGGGTACGACTGCGCAACATCGGCGCCGAACCGGTGACGGCCACCGTCGACTGGGCCGGCCCGGGGGTGACCGGCGGCGGCCCGGTGACCGTCGCCGGCCACGGGGTCGCCGACGTGACGCTGCGCCGCGCCGACCCGCCGTCCTGACCCCAGCGACCCGGGCGTGATCTTCGCTGACGGACTCAGCGAAGATCACGCCCGGGTGTCACCACGCTCTCTCAGGCCCGCGCCGGCCTGAGCCGGAGCGTCACCACCTGGAACGGCGTCAGGGCGAGGTGGACGGCGTCGCCCTCGACCGTGATCGGGGCCAGCGCGGCGACCGACTCGTCCACCCGCTCCAGCAGGTCGACCACCCGCGCCTCGGCGAGGTCGAACGAGGTGCGCAGGCGGGCGCGGGCGCGCCCGCCGAGCGACTCGTACAGCCGGACGATCACGTCGCCGGAGCGGTCGTCGGCCAGCTTCACCGCCTCCACCACGACGGCCGGGTCGCTGACCTCGATCAGCGGGTCCACCGGGTGCCCGCCGGTGCGCCGGCGCACCGGCAGGTTGGCCCGGTAGCCCTCGCGTACCGCGTCCTCGATCTCCGCCCCGCAGACCAGCGCGTAGCCGAAGCGGTGCGCGCCCCGGTCGGTGTCCGGGTCGGGATAGCGGGGGCCGCGCAGCAGGGACAGCCGCACGGTGGTCGGCTGCGCGCCCTGCGCGTCACCGGGCGGCCGGCGCGTCACGTCGTGGCCGTACGTGCCGTCGTTGACCAGCGCCACGCCGTATCCCGGTTCGCCGACGTGCAGCCACCGGTGCGCGCAGATCTCGAAGCGCGCCGCGTCCCACGAGGTGTTGGTGTGGGTAGGCCGCTGAAGGTGGCCGAACTGGATCTCCGAGCTGGAGTGCGGGGCCTGGACGTCGACGGGGAAGGCCACCTTGAGGAACGTCTCCCGCTCGTGCCAGTCCACCTCGGTCTCGAACCGCAGCACCCGCTCCCCGGCGGCGAGGGACACCGTCTGCACGTACGCGGAGTTCCGGTCGTTGCGGCTGATCCGGACGCGGACGCGCCGGGGATCGTCGGCCTGGACCGTCAGCCCGGTGACCTCGGTGAGGTCGTGCCGCCGGTTGCGGTAGAACTCGTCGACGTCCCAGGCGTCGAACTTGTTCGGCAGGTCCGGGTGCAGTTGCAGGACGTTGGCCGGGGCGCCGGCCGGCAGCACCTCCCGGTCGGCCACCAGGTCGCGGATCGCCGCGACGGTCCCGTCGGCGGCGATGCGCACCCGGAGCAGGCCGTTGTCCAGCACGGTGCCGTCCGGGCCCGTCCGCACCGACACCCCGTCAGCGGCGACGTCGGGCGCGGTGCCGTCCGCGCGGGTCGTCGCGATCCCGAGCGCCGGCACGCCGGGCCGCGCGTGCGGCGCGGCGTTGGCGACCAGCGGCACCGAGCCCGGGCCGGTGAGCGCCGCGAGCGCCGCGTCGATCAGCGTCTCGAGGCGGTCGGCCAGTCTCGCGTACGTCTGCCGGGCCTCGCGGTGCACCCAGGCGATCGAGCTACCCGGCAGGATGTCGTGGAACTGCAGCAGCAGGGTCTCCTGCCAGATGGCGTCCAGTTCGTCGTACGGGTACTCGTGGCCGGTCCGCGCCGCCGCCGTGGCGCACCACAGCTCGGCCTCGCGCAGCAGGTGCTCGGTGTGCCGGTTGCCGCGCTTCATCGCCGACTGGCTGGTGTACGTGCCCCGGTGGTATTCGAGGTACATCTCGCCGTTCCACACGGGCGCGTCCGGGTACTCGTGTTCCGCCTCGGCGAAGAACTCGGCCGGGGTGCGGATGGCCAGCCGGGGCGAGCCCTCGAGGTCGGCGACCCGGCGGGCGATCTCCAGCATCTCCCGGGTCGGCCCGCCGCCGCCGTTGCCGTAGCCGAACGGCAGCAGCGACGCGGTGGAGCGCCCGTGCTCGGTGAAGTTGGCGACCCCGAACGCCAGCTCGCGCCCGCTCAGCTCCGAGCTGTACGTCTCGGCCGGCGGGAAGTGGGTGAAGATCCGGCTCCCGTCGATGCCCTCCCACCAGAAGGTGTGGTGCGGGAAGCGGTTGGTCTGGTTCCAGGACATCTTCTGGCTGAGGAACCAGCGGAATCCGGCGAGGCGGGCGAGCTGCGGCAGGGACCCGGAGTAGCCGAACGAGTCCGGCAGCCAGACCTCGCGTGGCTCGACGCCGAACTCGGCGGCGAAGAACCGCTTGCCCTGGGTGAACTGGCGTACCAGGGCCTCGCCGCCCGGCATGTTCGTGTCGGACTCCACCCACATGCCGCCGACCGGCAGGAACTGCCCGCTGGCCACCTTCTCCGCCACGCGGCGGTACACCTGCGGGTGGTGCTCGCGCAGCCAGGCGTACTGCTGGGCGGAGGAACAGGCGAAGACGAGCTCGGGGTACTCGTCGGCGAGCGCCACGACGTTCGAGAAGGTGCGCGAGCACTTGCGGATCGTCTCGCGTACCGGCCAGAGCCAGGCGGAGTCGATGTGCGCGTGACCGACGGCGGTGACCCGGTGGGCGCTCGCCGCCGCCGGGGAGGCGAGGACGCCGGCCAGCCGCTTGCGGGCGGCGGGCGCGCTGCCGGTGAGGTCGCCGAGGTCCAGCTCGTCGAGCATCAGCTCCAGGGCGCGACGGATCTCGTGGTGCCGCGGGTCGGTCACGGCCAGCTCCAGGGCGAGCTGGTGCAGCACCTGCACGTCCAGGACGAGCGCGTACACCTCCTCGTCCCGCATCGCCAGTTCCGCCCGGTCGAGCCGGTAGAGCGGCGTGTCGGGGGCGGTCTCCCGGTCCCCGAGCTGCGTGACGGTGCCGTCGAAGCGGGGGTTCGCCGCGGCCTCGACGTACACCTCGACGCGCTCGCCGCCGGCCGCCTCCCGCGCCACGGGCACGTACGCCGTCCGCGGCTCGATGCCCTTGATCGGCGTGCCGTCCGCCGTGTACGCGAGACCCTCCGAGCGGAAGCCGGGCCCGGCCCGTTCGAAGCCGAGATCGACGATCAGTTCCACCCGCCCGCCGCGCATCCGCTCGGGCACCTCGCCGGTGAACCGGAACCAGGTGGTGCTCCAGGCGGGGCCCCAGAACTGGCCCACGGTGAACGGCGCGTAGGGCAGCGCCAGCCCGACATCGGCGGGCACCGGCTCGCCGGGCAGGTGGGCCGCCTCGACGGTCACGGGTTCGACGTCGCGGTAGATCGCGGGGATCAACCGTTCGAGCAGCACCCGGTCGATCCGCTGGGTCAGGTTGGACAGAGAGCGATGCATCGGGAAGCTCCCGGGGGGGGGGTGAGCGGCCGGGGCCGCTTGTGGGAACGAATCCACAGACGCAACCACACGCTTTTTGCTCGTGTCAATGCGTTCTGTCCGTCCGATCCCTGGCCCAGTAGGGGTACTTCCGCTATCTTGGCGGCTCAATAGTGGTATCGATCCCAGAGAGCGAAGGATGTGCACGCCAAGGTGACCGGCCCCCTGCCCGCTGCGGTCGCAGCTCCCACGCCACTGCGCAACACGGCCGGTCAGACAGTCGGCTCGGCGCCCGGCACGGTCGACGTCGTCTGGGCCGACGGCCGTGCCGAACCGGCCGCCGACGGGCCGTTCACGGCCACCGTCGACTGGGCGCCGCCGTCGGCCACCGGGCGACGGAACGTCCGGCTGACCGTCGAGTACCGGGGCGAGACGGTGGTGGACGCGGGAATCCGGTACCGGGTGGACCTCGCCGCCGACCCCGACCCGCCGTGGTGGCTGCTGCCCGGCGCGTTCTACGGCGAGAACCGGCCGGCGGACTGCCTACGGGTGTATCCCCGGTTCGCGGTCGACGGCGTCGACCACGCCGGCATGGTGAGCGACCACTGGGAGTTCCGGGCCGACCGGGCGGCCACCCCGGCGGTGTTCGGCTGGGCCGGCGAGGGCGGCGTCGCCCTGGTCGCCGACGAGACCACCGCCCTCGGCATGACCGGGCTGGGGTTCGGGCACGACGCCGGGCGCGGCCGCGGACACCTGCACCTGACGTTTCCGTTCCGGGAGGCCCCGGTCAGCTACGACGGATCCGCGGTGCCGGGGCCCGCAGAGGTCAGCACGCACACCTGGCACCCGGGCGAGCGGGTGGAACTGGAGTTCGCCGTCTACGCGCTGGACCGGGACCGGCACGGCTACGCGGCCGTGCTGCGCGAGGAGCACGCCCGCCAGGCCGCGGCCGCCCCGCTGCGGCCCTGGGTCGACGTCACGCAGGCCGCGACGCTGGCCGCCGAGGGGTTGCGCCGGTGGCACTACGCCGAGCCCGGCGTGCTGCTGGAGACGGTCGCGTTCGACCGGGGCATCAGCGGCCAGGACGGGCTGCCCGTGGACCGGCAGGCCATGCACGTGGGCTGGATCAGCGGCATCCCGTGGGCGTACGCGCTGCTGGCACACGGCCGGCGGGTCGGCGCGACGGCCGACGTCACGGCCGCGGAACGGGTCATCGACTTCTGCTGCGCCGAGCTGTCCCCGTCCGGCACCTTCTGGGGCGTCTGGTACCGCCACCGGGGCTGGTCGCAGAGCTGGTCACCGGTGCCGCACACGCTGCACTCGCGCACCCTCGCCGAGGCGACGCAGTTCCTCGTCCGGGCCCTGGAAATCGACGGCGACCCGCGCGGTACGCGGCCGGCGTGGGTCCACGCGGTACGGTCCAACCTCGACGCGGTCGTCGCCCGGCAACGGCCGGACGGCAACCTCGGCTCGACCCACCACGCGCTGACCGGCGAGGTGCTCTCCTGGGCCGGCTGCGCGGGACTGGCCTGGGTGGGCGCGCTGGCCGAGGCCGCCCGCTGGGACGGGCCGGACGGCGCCGGGGGCGCTTACCTGGCCGCCGCCGTCCGGGCCGGGGCGTACTACGCGCCGTTCGTGGAGAGCGAGTTCCTGCACGGCGCGCCGGAGGACGTGGACCTGGCCCCCACCTCGGAGGACGGCTACGTCGCCGTGATGGCGTACCTGGCGCTGCACCGCCGCACCGGCGAGCGGCGCTGGCTGGACCTCGCCCGCCGCGCCGCCGACTGGACGCTGACCTTCCGGTACACGTACAACACCGCGTTCCCGGCCGGCACCCTGCTGCACACCTACCGGTTCGCCACCCGGGGGGCCGACAACGCCTCGCCCTCCAACCAGCACCTGCACGCGTACGGGCTGATCTGCACCGCCGAGTTCGCGGAACTCTCCGCCGCCTGCGGCGACCCGCACTACGTCGAGCGTGCGCGCGAGGCGCTGGCCTGCTTCCGCCAGTTCGTGGCGCGCTTCGACGGCGACTTCAACGCGTACCGGGGAATGGTGAGCGAGCGGTACTACCAGACCGCCTGCTTCCAGCCGAAGGGCATGCTGCTGACGCTGTCGCACGCGTGGAGCGTGGGAGTGCTGCTGCTCGCCTGCGAGCAGGCACTGGCCGACCCCACCCTCCTGGTCCCGCCCCGCTGACCCCGCCCCGGACGCGGGGGGCGGGGTCAGCGGGGGAGCGGTCCCGCGCCGGGGCTCAGCCGACCTCGCGGCGGCGCTGGTTCGGGGCCAGCCGCTCGGCCGGCATCGTCGCGTCGGAGGACTCGTGGTCGGGCTCGGTGCTGCGCCGCCCGCCCGGCGCCGCCGGCATCGTCGACTCCGTGACCGACCCGGGCGACGCCTCGGCGAGGTCCCACTCGATGAGGTCGACCTCCCGCACGGCGCCCCCGTCGACCGGCACCCGGAAGGTGCGGAGCTGACTGGGACCGAAGTCGGCCTCGACGACCCGCCCGAGCACCGGCAGGTCGATGCGGACCCGGGCCGGCCGGCCGGTGGTCTCCACCGCCCGGACGATCAGGTCCGGGGTCGGGCCGCCGTCCTCGTGGCCCTTCACCGCGGTCACCATCACCTGGTCACCGCCGTCCGACAGGTAGCTCTGCTCGGCCGGCAACGGACCCCGGTGGAAGCTCTCCAACATGGCCCGGACCGGCGCGCCCAGCTCGGCCGCCCGCCGGGCCAGGCCGGCCTGCCGCCAGTCGCCCCCGTGCGGCACGAGCAGGTAGCGGAAGGACTGGATCCCCTGGTCCTGGTACGAGTAGAACCCGTCCGGATCGAGCTGGCGCGGATCGTGCCAGGAGTAGACGGGACTGCGCACGGCCGTGATGCCGATGCTCGGGGTGTCCCCGCCGGGAGTGCCGGGCGAGACGTCGTACCCGTGCTTGGCGTTGTTGACCACCGCGAGCCCGGCGGGCCGGCCGCCCACCGTGCCGGTGACGTCCACCCACGACTGTGCGGGGTTCTCCCCGCCGTCGACCGGCTGCCCGATGGAGCCGAACGGGATCTCGTAGGTGGCGACCGGGTCGCTCACGGCCGTCGGGAAGCAGAGCTTGAGCAGGTGCGCCCGCTCCCGCCAGTCGAGGGTCACCCGGACCTCGACGTGGTCGTCGCGGTGCCCGAGGATGAACTCCTCCACCAGGGTGGAGCGGTTCCATTCCCGTTCCACCCGGAGCCGGGCGCGCAGCGGCCCCGCCTCGCGCAGGGTGACCCGGCTCGTCCGCATGGGCGTCCCGGGCCACCGGTACGAGACGACCCGGTGCCCCCAGGTGTCCGTCGGGTCCTGGCAGATCTGGGTGTGCTCGCCCCTGGCGTCGGCCACCAGGTCCACCCCGGTCCGCTTGTCGAGCAACCCGCGCAGCCACCCGGTCTCCGGGTCGATCTCCACCCGGAGCAGGTCGTTCTCCAGGACCGTGTCGGTGGCCCGCAGGCTGCCCGTGTGCCGCTCGCTGACCTGCGCGTCCGTCGGCGCGGCACCGGAGCGCAGCCGGTAGAGCCGGTAGCCAAGCGGCGGCAGCACCGCCTCGAACACCGTCGCCCCGCGTCCCTTGTCGTCCGTGGTGGCCACCGACTGGGTCCGCTGGGCGACCGTCACGCGGTCGTCGGCGTCCACCACGTGCACCCCGGTGGGCTGCGCGCCGTACTGGAGTTCCACCTGCGCCGTCACCGGCCAGGGATGGGGATTGAAGACCAGGACGGGCTGGGTGCCCTCGGCCAGCGGGATGTCGACGTGCCGGGCGATCACGTTGTGCGTACGCGTGACGATCCGCTTGGCGACCGCCACCGCCTCGCCGAGCTGGTCGCGGGCGTCGTCGTACGCGCTCTCGATGGCGGAGCCGGGCAGCACGTCGTGGAACTGGTTGAACAGGATCTGCCGCCAGGCCCGGCCGAGCTCGTCGGTGGGGTGGTCCAGCCCGAACAGCGTCGAGCCGATCACCGCCCACCGCTCCGCGGACAGGATCGCGGCCTGCGCGCGGCGCTGCCAGAGCTTGATCCCGGAATGCGCCGAGTAGCAGCCCGGGGCGTGCATCTGCAGGTCGTCCCGCCACACCGGGAGCTTCGCCAGCCCTTCGGCGCCCTGGTTCTTGGCGAACTCGTCGAAGTAGCGGGCCGGCGAGGAGATGACCATCCGGCCGAACGAGCCCATCCGGTCGTAGCGGTGGATGGACTCGATGTTGGCCCGGGTGGGCCCGCCGCCGTGGTTGCCGACGCCGAAGTAGATCATCATGTCGCCCAGGCCGTGGTCGAGCACGCCGAGCGACTTGTCGGTCTGCCCCGCCACGTCACCGGGCGGGCTGCAGTACTCGAACGGGATCCGGTAGGCGAGCACCCGGGAACCGTCGGGCGACTCCCACCAGAAGGCGGTGCCGGTGAGGCTGGACTCGTGCGGGCCGGGCCGCAGGAAGCAGTACGCGTGCATGCCCTGGCCGCGCAGGATCTGCGGCAGCATGCCGTGGTGCCCGAACGGGTCGACGTTCATGCCGACCGTGGCGGTGACCCCGAACTTCTCCTTGAGGTAGCGCTGGCCGTAGAGCCCCTGCCGGACGAACGACTCGCCCGAGGGCATGTTGCAGTCGGGCTCCACCCACCAGCCGCCGACCATCTGCCAGCGGCCCTCGGCGACCCGTTCCCTGATCCGGGCGAACAGCTCCGGGTCGGACTCCTCCACCCAGCTCAGCAGCACCACCTGGTTGCAGGTGAACACGAAGTCCGGATACTCCTCCATCCGGTGGATCGCCGACCAAAAGGTGGCCCGGGCCTCCTGGTAGCCCTCCTGCCACGGCCACAGCCAGACCGGATCGAGATGGGCGTTACCGATCATGTGCAGGGTGCGTTGCGGCGTCGCCGCCGGGCGGCGCGCGGGGTACAGGCCGGGCGGCTGGTCGCCGGAGGGAGCGTTGGCGACCGGCGCCGCCGGGTGCCCGGCGGGGGCCGGCGCCGCCGTCCGCTGCCGGGGCGGTTCCGCCGGTGCCTCCGGCAGCGGGATGCCGGCGTCGTCGCGGTGGTCGGGCTCGGTCACGCCGTGGGCTCCTCGCCGGCGGCCCACGCGTCGACCATCTCGCTGATCACGTGCAACATCAGGGTGTGCATCTCCTGGATCCGCTGGGTGCTCTTGCTGGGCACGAGCAGGGCGTGGTCGGCGTGGATCCGGGCCGGACCGCCGTCGCCGCCGGCGAACAGCACCGTCGTGGCGCCGTTGGCCTGCCCGGCGGCGAGGGCCGCCACGACGTTGGGGGACCGCCCTGAGGTGGTGAAGGCGATGACCACGTCGTCCGGGCGGGCGAGCGCGCGCACCTGGCGGGAGAAGACGTCCTCGTACGAGTAGTCGTTGGCGATGCAGGTCATCACGCTGGCGTCGGTGCTCAGTGTCACCGCGGGCAGTGGCCTGCGGTCGCGCTTGTAGTGGCCGATGAGTTCACCGGCGAGGTGCTGCGCGTCCGCGGCGCTACCACCGTTGCCGAGGGTGTAGACGACGCCGCCGCGGCTGAGCCGGTCGCAGACGAGGCTGCCCACCGCTCGGATGTCGTCGGTCAGCGTGGCGGTCGCCTCGGCGACGGCCACGTGGTCGCCCAGTTGGGTCTCCAACCAGTCAGACATGGGCTCGCTCCACTCGTAGGTCCTGGGCCAGCCCGCCGGCCAGAGCGGCCTCGTCGAGCAGGTCGTGGCCGATGGTTCCGGCGCCCACCACACAGACCAGGTCGCCGAGTTCGGCCAGGGCGACACGGGCGGCACGGGCGGCCGGCGCCATGGCCTCCCGCGCCACGAGGGCGCGGATCGGGTCGATCAGCATGGCCCCGGCCCGGGTGACCCCGCCGCCCAGCACCACCAGATCGGGTTCGAACACGTTCACGAGGTCGGTGACCGCCGCGCCGAGCAGGTCGACGGTCTCGGCCCACACCCGCACGGCGAGCGGGTCACCGGCGGCGGCCGCCGCCGAGACGTCCGCGGCGGTCAACGTGGGCAGCGCCGACATCGACGAGGCCGCGCCGCCGGCCAGTGCCTCACGGGCGCGCTGGGCGATCGACGTGCCCGAGGCGTACGCCTCGACGCAGCCGTGCCGTCCGCAGCCGCATTGCCGGCCGCCCCGGTGCACGGTCAGGTGCCCGAACTCTCCGCCGTTGCCCGCGGCGCCGCGGTGCAGGGTGCCGTTGACGATGGCGCCACCGCCGACCCCGGTCGAGACGGTCAGGTAGAGCATGGTGGCGGTGCCCCGGCCGGCGCCGAAGCGGTACTCGGCGACGGCGCCGACGGTCGCGTCGTTCTGCAGCGCGAACGGCACCCCGAACGCGTCCGCCGCGAGCGGCCCGATGGGCACGTCGGTCCAGCCGGGCAGGTGCGGTGGGGACAGCAGCCTGCCGGACGGGCCGTCCAACGGTCCGCCGCAGGCGATGCCCACCGCCTGGACGGGGCCGAGGCCGGCGAGTTCGACGGCGCGGCGGCCCATCTCGAAGAGCCGTCGTGTCACGACGCGCCAGCCGTCCTCCCGGCGGGTGGGCTCCACCACCAGGCCGTGGCAGGAGCCGTCGGCCGTCACCACGCCCACGGCCAGCTTCGTGCCGCCGATGTCGAGGGCCAGAACCGGGACCGGGCTGCCGACGGGCGGCAGGGCGAACGGGTCAGGGTCGGTCATAGGAGTCCTTTCGGTCGGCCCCGGGGGCTGGTGCGGCGGGATGCCCGCGGGGTCGCCGGCGCGGCCGTCGGAAGGGCGAGCGGTCTATGGGATCGATCCCAGACAGAGCCTATGAGTGAGCCCGGACGTCGTCAAGGGAGGGTGCCCGGGTGCGTGCCGGGCGGGTCACGGTGGCGCGGGCGTGCCGGTGCGGTCGGGCGCGAGGCGTCGCCGCCCTGGTCAGCGGGCGGGGGGCGGGGCCGTCGAGCCGCGGGAGGTGACCGTGGCCGAGAGCAGCACGGTGCGCACCGGCGCGAGCGGCGACTGGATGCGCTCGAAGAGTTGGGAGATGGCCGCCTCGCCGAGGGCCACCGGATCCTGGGCCACGGCGGTCACCCCGGGTTGGACCAGGCTCATCCACGAGACGTCGTCGAACGACACCAGGCTGAGCTGGTCCGGGATGGTCAGGTTGAGTTCGGTCGCGGCCCGCCACACGGCCTCGGCCAGGACGTTGTTGGCGGCGAACACGGCGGTCGGCGGCTCTGGCCGGCTGAGCAGTTTGTGTGCCTCGATGCGGGCGGCGTCCACGTCCCAGCCGGCGCTGACCACCAGCGAGTCGTCGAACGGCACGCCGGCCGCCGCGAACGCCGCCCGGTAGCCGGCGAGCCGGTCCCGGCCGGTCGTCCAGTGCATCTCGTCGATCACCATCGCGATGCGCCGGTGACCGAGGTCCAGCAGTTGCGAGGTGACCTGCCGGGCGGCACTGCTGTTGTCGACCATGACGGCGTCGCAGGCGCCCAGCGAGAACTGGCGGTCCACCTCCACCACCGGGATCCGCTGCCGCGCCAGGTAGGTGCTGATCTCCGCCGACACGGGGGTGACGATGACCCCGGCCACCCGCAGGGCCACGAACGCCTCGGCCGCCTCCGCCTCGACCTCCGGGGAGCCGCCGTCGTCGGCCAGCATCATCGTGTACTGCCGCTTGCGGGCCTGCTGACTGATGCCGGCCGCGAGCCCCGCGTAGAACGGGTTGTTCAGGTCCGACACCAGCACGCCGATCGACTGGCTGGCCTGCTGCCGCAGGTGTCGGGCGGTCGCGTCGGGCACGTAGCCGAGGCTGCGGGCGACCTCCCGGACCCGGTCCCGCACCGCCGGTGCGACGTAACCGCGACCGGTCAGCGCCCGGGAGGCGGTCGATCGGGACACCCCGGCCGTCTCGGCGACCTCCCGGATGGTAGGCCGACGTGCCGGAGGGAACCCGTCGGGCACCGTCAGCCCACTGTTCATTCGGCCACCTGTCCAGCTTCCGTCACGTCGACCCAGCTTCTGTCACGTCCACCAGCGCCTCCGCGTGCTGACCCAGGTGGAGATCGCCGATGCTCACATCGGCGGCCATCCGGGCCCGCCGCCGCGCCGGCCCTGTCATCGTCACCTCGACCTCGATCTCCCCCCGCCCGAGCGGGGGCAACGAGATCGCCGCGACGTCCGGCACAGCGACCCAGCCTACCGGCAGCACGAGACATACCACGGCTTTCTCGACGGAGGGTCGTGGGTTGCTCACGCTGACGACGAAGCGGGCGACCGTGCCAGTCTGCGCCCGCGAGTAGTACGGCGCAATTCGGGCGAGTACGCCGTCCTCGACGACCTCGCCCTCGTCCAGCGGCAGCAGGTCCCGGTGGATCCGGACGAGTTCGTCGCCCGCCTCGGTCAACAGCTCCAGGTAGTCGTCGGTGACCCACCGCGGCGACCAGTGCCCGGAGACCATCAGCCCCGGGCCGACCCGGCGGTACAGGTCGGCGCTCGCCCGGTAGTCGCCGATGCGGAAGCGGTTGCGGTACTGGTAGTTCAGGACCTCACGGGGGCCGCCCCGCACTCCCGCGCCGACCTGCTGGTCGCTGGTGACCAGGACGGTCACTCCGTCCACCACGAACTCGTACGCCGCCGCGTAGAGGGTGTGGCCGGGCAGCTCGTGGACCATGATCTCGTACTCGTGCCAGGTGAAGCTCTCGCCCAGCGGGAGCCGCCGGTCCACGGGGATCGGGTCGTACCAGGTGCACGGCAGGTCCTGGACCATGGGCTCCTCGAGGATCCCGGCCACGTTCTCCGGCGCCCAGATCTCGGTGCCCGCCACGTCCCGCAGCAGATTCATGCCGGCCACGTGGTCGTCGTGGTAGTGGGTCGGCAGGGCCACCTCGATCGACGTGACGCCGTGGTGGCGCCGCAGCGCCGGCAGGGAGGCCAGCCAGGGGCGGCGCGACGCCCGGTCGGTGCCCGAGGGCAGGCCGGTGGTCATGTCGTAGCCGTAGTCGATCACGAGTGCCGCGCCCGTCTGCGACAGCAGGACGTAGCTGCACGAGTTGCTGGTCCGGTTCAACAGCAGGTGCTCGGTGAGCGCGGTGAACGGGTTGTCCAGCCGGTCGCGCAGGTCCCAGGGGTACGGGCGGCGCGAGTCGACGTACTGGCCCATCCGGGTGGCGAGCAGGCCCAGGGCCGCCCGCGGCTCGTCCATCGCCTCGCCGTGCGAGGGCAGCAGCAGGTCGAGGTCGCGCTCCATGAGCTGGTAGCAGCTCAGCACCGTCATCGCCGGGCCCTCGTTGTCGGTGTACGACCACTGCGTGGCGGCCAGCGACCAGACCTTGCCGGGGGCGTAGATCAGGTCGCCGGTGAACGCGAGGCGACGGCCGTCGCGCTCGACGAGGTAGGTCACCGATCCGGTGGTGTGGCCGGGCGTGGGCAGCACCTCGACGGTGCTCCCGGCGTACGCGCGCCGCCGGTACTCGGGCACCACGTCGTGCACCGGTACCGACTCCAGCAGCGAGAACCTGTCCTGCCGCAGGTTGTAGTCGTTGTGGAGGGTGCGCGCCTGCCACATCCCCTCCACGTCGGCGAACAGGTCCCGCTCGACCGGCGGCACGTGGATCCGGATGCCCGCGGCCACCGCCAGCGGCAGGCCCTGACCCTGGTCGCGGTGATGGTGGGTCATCAGGACGTCGGTGATCCGGTCTATCCCCATCTCGGCCAGGTGGTCGAGCGCCAGACCGGAGCCGAAGTCGATGGCGAAGGCGGTGCGCGGGGCCGGGGCGGCGCCCTGGCCGGGCACGCCGCCCGGTCCCGCGGACCCTTCCGGCGAGCGCACCACGTAGACGTTGCAGGTGTCCCTTACCCGGAAGATGCCGGGCGCAATCTCCGATACGCGCGACGCGGTCATGTGCGGCATGGTATCGATCCCATAGCTCTTGGGGAAGATTCAGTTTTCGCACCAAGACAAGCGTTGGTTCATAAGGGAAGAGCCTGCTGATAACGTTCCCAGAATGTCGGCTTACATCCCGTCCCCGGCTGGTCAGCCGCCCCCCGCCCTGTCCACCCGCGGCACCGTCGAGGGTTTCTACGGGCCGCCCTGGTCGCACGCCGAGCGCCTGGCGCACCTGGAGTTCTCCGCCCGCATCGGCCTGAACGCGTACGTCTACGCCCCGAAGAACGACCCCTACCACCGGGCCCGCTGGCGGCACCGCTACCCGGCGCCCGACCTCGCCCGGCTCGCCGAGCTGGCGGAGACCGCCCGTGCGCTGGGCATCCGCTTCACGTACGCGATCAGCCCCGGCCTCTCGATGCGGTTCGCCGAGGAGGTGGACTACCGGGCGCTCGCCGAGAAGGCCGCCCAGTTGTACGACGCCGGAGTGACCTCGTTCGCCCTGTTCTTCGACGACGTACCGGCCGAACTGACCCGGCCCGAGGAGGTCGACCGCTGGCCCGGCGCCGGGGCGGCCGGCGCCGCGCACGGCGAGACGTGCACCCGGTTCGTGGCGGAGTTCCTCACGCCTCGCGGCATCCGGGAGCCGCTGCTGGTCTGCCCCACGGACTATGCCGGGGTCGAGGAGACCCCGTACCGCCGGCGGTTCGCCGCGACCGCCCCGCCCGACGTCACGGTGGCCTGGACCGGGCACGACATCGTGGTGGGCGAGATCAGCCGGTCGGACATCGACAGGGCCTCGGCCAGCTACCGGCGCCGCCTGGTGCTGTGGGACAACTTCCCGGTCAACGACTTCGAGCCGAGCCGGCTCTTCCTCGGTCCGCTCACCGGGCGTACCACCGAGCTGGCCGGCTCGCCGCTGGTCGGGGTGCTCACCAACCCGATGATCCAGGCCGTGCCGTCCCGGATCCCGTTGCTGTCGGTGGCCGACTGGGCCCGCGACCCGGACGGCTACGACCCGGCGACGTCGGCCCGGCGTGCGCTGGCCACGGTGGCCGGAGCCGGAGCGGAGCACCTGGCGCCGCTGATCCGGGTCTGCGACTCCTGGCCGCCGAGCGCCGAACCGGACGCCGAGCTGGTCCGGGCGGTGGGCGACACCCTCGCCGGGCGGCCGGGCGCCGCCGACGTGCTGACCGGGCGCCTCACCGGGTTGGCCCGGGCGTGCCGCGCGGCGACCGAGCCGGAACCGCTGGTGGCGGCCCTGCGCCCCTGGCTCGTCGCGGGCGCCGACATGGCGGCGGCGGGGCTGGCGGCCGTCCGCCTGCTGGACACCGCGACCACCGACGCGGGCGAGGAGACCCGGCGGGCCCTGGCGCGGGCCGAGAGCCACTACGCCGACGTCCTGCGCTCGGTCGTCCCGCCGTTCGTGCGGGAGGTACTGGACCGCACCGGTCAGGCGCAGCCGGGGCTGCCCGGACAGGCGGAGCGGGACGCCGACGGCCAGGCCGCGCGCGCCGACGGCCGGCCGGTGGCACTGCTGGTCACCGGCGAGCGCCGGACCGCCGGGGACGAGGCATTCACCGCGTTACTCGGCGAACGGGGATACGCGGTGCGCCGGCACCACGCGCCGGGCCCCGACGAGGTCGCGGCGGCGTCGCTCGTCGTCGTCACCCGGGGCGCCGACGGGCCGGCGATCGAGGCGGTCGCCCGCGCCGACGCACCGCTGCTGGCGTGGCACGGCCTCGTCCCGCTCGGGCTCGCCCGGCACAGCGAGGTGCTGCTCGCCCGCGACCGGGTGCGGATCGTGGACCCCGCCGACCCCGGCGCCGCCGGGCTCGACGACGTGGTCCCGGTCTACCGGGGACCGGCCAAGCTGACGGTGGCCGAGGTCGGGCCGGACGCACAGATCGTGGCGCTGGTCGTCGACGAGAACCGCCCGGCCCTGTTCCGCTACCCGCCAGGTGCCCGACTGCCGGACGGGACCAGCGCACCCGCGCCGCGCGTCGGCGTGTTCCTGGGAGCGGACGGCCTGGCGCCGTGGCTGATGACCGCCGAGGGGAGGGCGCTGGTCGTGGCCGCGCTGGACGCCTGCGCGGCCCGGAGCCGTCCCGTGTCCGCCGCGGGGGAACAGCCGGCCGCGGTCGCGGGCCGGCCGGGCGGGACGTCACAGCCCGAGAACCTGCCCCGCGTCCCGGAGGTGTCGCTGTAGCAGCTGGGTGTCCACCGACTGCACGGGACGGCCGTCGCGCAGCGCCAGCGTGGCGGCCAACCCGGCGGCGTGCCCCAGCATCTGGTACTGCACCTCCATCCGGATCGACGAGAACGCCACGTGCGAGGCGGAGACGCAGACGGGGACGAGGAGGTTCAGGCAGTCGGCGTAGCGGGGCACGAGCGCGCGGTACGGGATCGGGTACGGCGGCACCGGGACCGACAGGTAGCCCTCGGTGAACACCATCGCCACCGGCCGGGGATGCTCGGGCACCCACCGCCAGGTCCGCTGCACCTCCCGGACGTCCAGGTGGTACGAGCCCAGGGCGATGACGTCGTGCTGCGGCCGGGCACCGAGCAGGTCGTGCTCGGTGAGGACGTACTCACCGCGCATCCGGCGCGCCTCCCGGACGTAGAGCTGGTGCGGCAGGTGCCCGGTGTCGGGGAACTCGTCGGCCGGCAGGCCCCAGCGCCGCAGCTCCCGCCGTACGCCCGCCGGAACGGCCGGGTCGTGGGACAGGAACCAGAGCAGGTCCTGGGTGTGGTGCAGGTGGCGCAGCCGCAGTTCCTCCCGCCGCACGGGGTCGGCGTCGGGATACTCCCAGGCCGAGCCGTCGAGGACGTTGAGCGAGAACGGCCCGAGCGAGTTGCCGTCGCACTTGCCGTTCGGCAGGTTGGGCTCCAGCCCGAGCAGTGCCCCGGCCGCCGGCTCGAAACCCTGCCGGCGCCAGTGGTGGAACAGGCGGCGGCCGAGTTCCCAGTGGGCCTCGTCGTAGCCGTCGCGGCGGGAGAACGGGATCCGGTCGGCGTCGGTGGTGAGGCAGACCCGGTAGCCGTACGCCATGACGCCGCCGTCGCCCGTGCCGACCGGGGCGAGCGGGCCGGTACGCAGCTGCGGCAGCACGGGGCCCTCGCGGTGGCCCGCCGGGTCCTCCAGGAACGGGGAGATGAACGGCGGCATGGTGTGCCGGCCGGGCAGCAGCTCCTGGCGTCCCGCCCAGCGCTCCCCGTACGACGTGCGGTCCTCCCGGCCCACCGCGTACGGGACCCCGGCGAGCGCGAGGAGGTCGCCCTCGTAGCTCGCGTCGACGAAGACACCGCCGGCGAACGTCCGGCCGTCGCCGGTGCTCACCTCGACGATCCGGCCGTCCCGCAGCCGCGCCGAGCGCACCGCGCCGTCGGTGACCAGCCGGATCCTCGGGTGGTCGAGCCAGCGCTGGAAGATCGCCTCGGCGACCCGTGGCTCGGGGCCCGCGTAGCGGCCCACCGGCACGCCGTAGTGCTCCGCGACCTCCCGCCGGAACCGGGCAGCCGGGCCGCCCAGCACCCGCACGTCACCGACGTCCGTGTAGCCGAGTCCGCCGGAGGTCATCCCCCCGACGTGCCGGCCCGGTTCGAGGAGCAGGACGTCGGCGCCCGCGTCCGCGGCCGCCACGGCCGCGCACACGCCGGCCGAGGTGGCGGCGTACACCACCACCTCGGCCGCCGTGGTCACCCGACCTCCACCGGCCGGGGCGCGGTCGCCGCCGGAACACCGCCGGCCGCGGCCTGCCCGGCCCGGTAGTCCTGCCAGGTGCGGGCCACCAGGGCGAGGTCGTCCCCGGTCAGCTCCTCGGCGGAGCGGTCGATGCGTTCGGCGTAGTAGAGCGCCGGCACGCCGAGCCGGCGCTGCGCCTCGACGTACGCGCGCCACTCCGCCCGGTCCGCGATCGGCCACTGGTCGGTGTCGACGAGATGGCCGGGCATCGTCGCCGCGACCACGGCGTGCCGGAAGGCGAGCTGGTCGACGGCCGGGACGACCCCGCCGGCCGGATCGCGTTCGAGGATGTCGTTCAGGCGGATCATGTCGCAGACGTCACCGAAGCCGGGATGCGGCGTGTGGGTGACGACGAGAGCGTCCGGCTTGACCGCCTTCGCGGCCCGGTACAGCGTCTCCAGCATCCGGTGCAGCGCCGCGACGCCCCACGGGGCGTCGGCCGGGGCTCCCGGTCGCCGCAGCCCCCGGCCGGCCGGCGCGCGCTGGGTGAAGTCGATCTTGAAGCCGTCCGCGTCCAGGCCGTCCGGGCCGAGCAGCCTGGTCACGATCCCGGCCAGCCGGTCGAGGTACGCGGGGCTGCCGGGGTCGACGGCGACCGGCCGCCCGCCCGGGTCGGTCACGCATTCCGCCGCCGGCAGGCCGGTCGGGTCCCATGCCTTCCACCAGAGCAGCACCCGCTGGCCGGCGGCGTGCCGCTGGTCGATCCAGGACCGCAGGTCGGGCCAGCGGGCCGGGTCCGGCTCGGCGGTGCCGTACGCCAGCTGCCAGCGGTCGTCGATCACCACCGTGCCCGGGACGACGTCGTGTTCCGCGAGCCGGCCGAGCCAGCCGTCGTACCGGTCCTGACGGGCCAGGTCGAAGGCGATCGGCAGGCCGTCCGGCACCAGCGCCGGTCCGAGTTCCGAAAGGTGGTACGGGTACGACATCGGCTGGCCCGGGATGGGCGCGGCGGCGCACTGCGCGCCCCAGCCGCAGAAGATCGGCTCGGTCCACCAGCCGGCCCGGGGCGCGACCGGAGCGGCGGGCGCGAAGCGGCGCTGCACCAGATCCGCCCGGTACATCGCCAGCCCCTGCCACGGGTCGGCCGCCGGCCGGAGCACGACGGTGGGGCTCTCGAACGCCCCGTCGACGTGGGTGTGCCCGTCGTAGTCGAGCTCCAGCAGGAAGCCGCCGTCCAACGGGGCGTACCTCAGCTCGGTGAAGCGCAGGTCGGCGACGTGACCCAGCACTCCCGCGGTGAGCCAGCCACCACCGGGGACGTGCGTGGCGTGCGCGGCGGGTTCCCGCCCGAACGCCAGGAACAGCGGCGGCGGGGAGAAGACGCCGTGCAGCCGCCCGGCCGAGGCGTCGCCGACGATCCCGAGGGCGGCGCCGGCGGAGGCCGGCCGCACCACCTGGACCGGCTCGGTGGGGGTGGGGTTGAACACCGAGGCGAAGTCGGTCGAGGAGCGGAAGGTGCCGCACGCCCCGCTCGGCAGGATCGCCCGGCCGCCCAGCAGCCGGACGTCGCCGAGCGTGCCGGAGCCGGTGACGCCGACCGACGTCTCGATCCGGTCGGCGAAGCAGCGCAGCCGGACCGACTTGGTCGTCCACGCGGTGCTGCGGCAGGCCAGTTCCACCTCGACGACGTCCTCGCCGTCGTACTGCCCGGCGGAGACCACCGGCTCGTCGAAGTCGTACGACTCGTCCGCCAGGTCGGCCCGGTCCACCGAGGCCAGCAGGCTCAGCCGGGACCAGATCCGGCCGTCCGCGTCGGCCAGGACGGCGAGCCGCTGCGGGCCGCGTACCTGCAACACGTAGCCGGCAGCCGTGACGGTGTGGGTGCCGGGCCCAGAGGTGAGCTTGATGGGAGTTCTCCTTCGATGTCAGCCGAACGGCGGCACGGCGGGGCGGGTGTCGGGAAGCTGGCCGGTGGCGGCGATTTGGGCGTACACCCGGCCGGAGTCCTTCACGGTCAGCCGGCCGGAGGGGTAGTCCACGTGCACCAGGCCGAAGCGGGGGCGGTAGCCGAGCGCCCACTCGAAGTTGTCCAGCAGCGACCAGTGCAGGTAGCCCACCACCTCCGCGCCCGCGTCGACGGCCTGGCCCACCGCCCGCAGGTGGCCGAGCAGGAAGTCGATGCGCCGCTGGTCGTGCACCAGCCCGTCGTGGGTGGGGGTGTCGCCGTACACCGCCCCGTTCTCCGTGATCATCAGAGGCACCCCGGGGTGGTCGCGGTGCAACCGGATCAGCAGGTCACGGAGGCTGTCCGGGGCCACCTCCCAGCCCTCGTCGGTGCGGGTCACGTCACCGGAGGGACCCACCACCCGCCACGGGAAGGGCCGCCCGGGCCCGGCCTGCGCCGCGGCCATGACGCGGCGGGTGTAGTAGTTGACGCCCAGGAAGTCGCTGCGCCCGCCAATCAGCTCGGCGTCGCCGGGCCGGATGATGTCGTCGAGGCCGCCGCCCAGGGCCCGTTCGTAGTGCGCCCACATGTCGGCCGGGTAGCCGTTGCCGAGCAGGGGGTCGAGGTACCACCGGTTCACGTAGCCGTCCGATCCCCGGGCGGCGGCGAGGTCGGCCGGGTCGTCACTGGCCGGGTCGCACGGGAACAGGCTCAGCGCGCAGCCGACCCGTGCCCGTGGCGCGCGGGCGTGGATCACGTCGGCGCCCGCGCCGTGTCCGAGCAGGACGTGGTGACCGGCCGCGACCGACGAGCGCAGGTCCCGGATGCCGGGGGCGTGCAGGCCGAGCTGGTAGCCCAGCAGCGCGATGATCCACGGCTCGTTCTGGGTGATCCACCAGTGCACCCGGTCGCCGAGCCGGTCGGCCACCGCCGCCGCGAACTCGGCGAAGGCGTCCACGCTGGAGCGGCCCACCCAGCCGCCGTCGGCCATCAGTGCCTCCGGCATGTCCCAGTGGTTGAGCGTGAGGACCGGCGTCACGTCGCGGGCGAGCAGCGCGTCGACGAAGCGCTCGTAGTGGTCCAGGCCGCGCGGCTCGACCCGGCCGCGGCCCTGCGGCAGGATCCGGGACCAGGAGACCGAGAACCGGTACGCGCCCAGGCCGAGCCGGGCGACCAGCTCCACGTCGCGGTCCCACCGCCGGTACGAGTCGCAGGCCCGCGAGCCGTCGCCGCCGCCCTCGATGGTGCCCGGCCGCGCGGCGAAGGTGTCCCACACCGAGGGCCCCCGCCCGTCGGCGTCGAGGCTGCCCTCGATCTGGTACGCCGAGGTCGCCGCGCCCCAGAGGAAGCCGGGCGGGAAACTGTGTGTCGTCATCGGTCACTTTCCTCGGGAACGCTGCCGGATCAGTCCGGCCGGTCGGACAGGACACGCAACAGCGCGGCCACGCCGCCGTGCGGCGAACTGAGCACCGGCACCGGGACGTCGGCCAGCGCCGCGGCGCGGGCCATGGACGCCTGGGCCAGCACGACCACGTCCGCGCCGGCCGCGGCGCGGGCGACGGCCGCCGCGACGAGGCTGTCCACGCGCTCCCGGTCGCCGCGGTCCTGCGCCTCGGCGGCGTCCGCCACCAGCTCCGCGGTCACCTCCAGGGGCCGGCCGGCGCCGCGGGCCGCCCGCTCGACGAGCCGTCCGGTCGGCCCGAGCGTGGTCGGGAGGGTGGCGAGCACGTGGATCCGTCCCCGTGCCCCGGGTCCGGCGGCGACGGCAACGGCCTCGTCGGCCATCGCCGCGTCCACCCGGACGACCGGAACGCGCAGCCGCCCGGCCGCCGCCTCCGCCGCCTCGCCGATGGAGGAGCAGGTGACCAGGACGGCGTCGACCCCGACCGACTCCAGGTTGCGCAGGTGCGCGAGCACGGTGTCCCGGACGGCCGGCGTGACGCCCTCACGGCGTGCGGTGTCGAGCAGCCAGGCGTCCGCGACGTGGATCCGGCGAGGCTTCGCGGTCGAGGCGCGCAGGAGGTCGTCGAACGTCGCGGCCAGCGCGGGAACGGTGTGCAGCAGGCCGACCGTGCCCGCCTCGGCGGTCATGCCTTCCGCCACGGCGTCGCCTCCCGGTCGACCACCTCCACGAGCCGTTCGAGGCGGGGCACGGAGATCTCGGCCAGTGCCCGGTCCACGTCGGGGCGGCCCACCACGTCGCTCCACAGCGCCCGGCCGGCGAGGAAGCCGCTGGCGCCGCCCTGACACGCGGCCCGTACCGCGTTCAGGAAGTCGTCGCGGTGGACGCCCTGGGACAGCACCACCCAGGGTCCGGTGACGGCGGAGCCGAGGTCCTCGCACGCCCGCCGGAGTTCGTCGGTGCTGCCCCGGCCCTGCCGCGGCACCTGCGCCTTGTAGAGACTGGGACGCAGCGGGGAGAGTTCCCGGGCCGCCTCGAGGATCGCCGCGTCCTGGTCCCACCGGCCGGCGGACAGTTCCTCGGGGGTCGCCCGGACCACCGGCTCCAGCACCGAGAGCACGCCGCGCTCCGCGGCCAGGCCGATGAACCGCCGGGCCAGTTCGACGCGTTGCTCGCGGCGCGCGTCGCGGCGCCAGAGCAGCAACAGCTTGATCGCCCGTACGTCGGTGAGGTCGAACTGCGGCGCGGCGACCACCTCGTCGAGCCCGGTGTCCTCGACCGGTTGGCCGGGCTCCTGCTCGAGGGCGTCGGCCGCGAGGATCAGCCCGCACCCGGCGGGCAGCAGCCCGTCGCGGCGGATCTCATCGAGGCCGGTGGTCCGGTCGATGAGGAACCCGGACGCCAGCGGGCCGAGCGCGCGGGCCACCGCGGTCTTGAAGGCGACCATCCCGTCGTGGTCCGGCCGGCCGGCGCCCGCCTCGGCGAACATCGTCCGCAGGCTCTCCCGCTGGTCCATCGCCACCATCGCGAACCCGCCCGCGGGCCGCGCGATGGCGTCCAGCGTGGGTGTCGCTCTTTCCGATCCCGTCACCTGACCTCTTCTCCTCGCGAATCGTCGTCCGCCACCCCGACACGGGTCGCGGCCGTCACGAACCTGGCGAACGGCTCGTCGTAGTTCCGGCCCGCGCCCGCGACCGCCGGCCCGGGCCGCCAGGGCAGTGCCGGGGCCGCCGGCCCGGTCCGGTGCGCGCGGACGGCGGCGACGATCGCCGCGCCCGCGGCCACCGGCTCCGCCGCCGGCACCACCCGCAGCTCGCCGGGCAGGACGTGGGCCTTGACCCGGACCCAGGCGGGGTTGGCCGCGCCGGCCCCGCCGAACATGGTCACCGCCGGCTCCGGCGGCCCGCCGGCGAGCCGGGCCTGCTCGTGCAGCATCCACCGGGTCTGCAGGCAGAGCCCTTCGAACATCGCGCGGGCCAGCTCGGCCGGTGTGTGCGTGGGGCGCCGCCCGAGGATCCGCAGCCGGGCCCGGGGGTCGGGCGCCGGGGCCTGCCGCCCGGACAGGTACGGCAGGACGATCACGTCGGTGGGCCGGTCACCGGCGCCGAGCACCTGGGCCGAGAGTTCGGCAGCCGGCACGCCGTCCGACTCGTGGGTCAGCCACCAAGCGACGGTGGCCCCGGCGCTCGGCGAGCCGGCGAGGATCGCCCGATGTCGGCCGGCCACCGGGACGACCGTGCTCATCCCCGCCCGGGCCACCGCCACCGGGTCGGGGCAGCCGGCGACGACGGAGAGCACCGCCTCGGCCGTGCCGAGCGAGTCCGCGACGTCGCCCGGCTCCCGCACCCCGCAGGCGTACGCGCCGACGGCGTGGTCGTGGCCCGCCACCACCACCGGTGTCCCGGCCCGCAGCCCGGCGCCCACGAAGGCCGGGTCCCGGACGGTGGCGGCGAACGTGTCCGGCGGCACGACGGGCGGCAGCTGTTCCGGCCGCAGGCCCACCTCGGCCAGCAGGTCGGTGTCGAAGGCCGCCGGCACCGGCTGGCCGAGTTCGGGCAGCCGGTACGCCATGGTCCGCCCGGCCAGCGTGTGGTCGGTCGTCAGGCGGCCGGTGAGCAGCAGGCAGGCGAGGTCCGCCGCGCCCGCCCAGGAGGCCATGGCCCGCCACTCGGTTGGCCGGTTGGCCCGCAGCCACGCCCAGTTGGCCAGCGGGACCTTGGCGCTGGGCCGTACCCCCGTCGCCCGGACGAGGTGCGCCCAGCCGAGCCGGCGCGACAGCTCGTCCGCCTCGGTCCCGGCCCGGTGGCCGTCCCAGCGCAGCCAGGGACCGAGCGGCGTGCCGGTCGCGTCGAGCGGCACGCCGGTCTCGGCCATCGAGGCGATGCCCACGGCGTCCGGCGCCGGCGACCCGTCCAGCACCTGGCGGAGCAGGCCGACCAGCACGGGCCCCACCGAGTCGGGCGGGGGAGTGGGGGCGGTGGCGACGGCGCGTACCCGGACGGCGGAGCCGTCGATCGCCACCAGGGCCACCTTGGTGTTGGTGGTCCCCACGTCGATGCCCACGCTCAGGCAGGCCCCGCCCGAGGGACCGCGCCGCGTCTCCCGCGGGCCGGCCTCGGCCGCGTCGGCTGGACGCGTGGCGCCATTCACCGGGCCATTCTGTTCGGTTCCGAACGAACGGGTCAAGGTCGATGTTCGACGATTGACAAAGTGGGGGAGTCGCACTTGGATGGACCGGTGCGCTACACGCAGGCCCCCGAGCGGCGTCGCGAACTCCTGCGTCGGGTGGCCGAAGCCGGCTACGTCTCCTCGACCGATGCCGCGGCCGAGCTGGGCGTTTCGGAGATGACCATCCGCCGTGACCTGCGGCAGTTGGCCGTCCAGGGGCTGGTCAACCGGGTCGCCGGCGGCGCGAGCGCCCCCGTGCCCGCGTCCGGGGCACCGTTCGAACAGCGCCGGGGCGCCGCGACGGCGGAGAAGGAGGCTGTCGCCCGGGCCGCCGTGCCGCTCGTACCGGCGGGCGTGGTGGTGGCCCTCGACGCCGGCACCACGGTCGCGGCCCTCGCGGCCCTGCTGCCCGGTGGCCTCACCGTCGTCACGCACTCGGTGCCGGTGATCCTGGCGTGCACCGGCCGCGAGGACCTCGAACTGATCTCCCTCGGCGGCGCCTACCACCGCGCGACCCGCTCCTTCACCGGGCCGATCACCCGTACCAGCCTGGAGGACCTGGCGGTGGACGTGGCCGTGCTCTCCGCGACGGCGGCCGGGCCGACGGGCGTCTACTCCGCGAACGCCGCGGACGCCGAGATCAAGCGGGCGATGGCCCGCATCGCCCGCCGGGTGGTCCTGCTGCTCGACCACGGCAAGCTGTCGGCGCACGCCCCGATGCGGTTCCTGGACCTGGCGGCGGTGGACACGGTCGTCGTCGACGCGGGGGCGGACGCCAACCAGCTCGGGCTGCTGCGGGGGGCCTGCCGGGAGGTGGTGGTCGCGCCGCTGGACGTCGGGACGACCGGCCCGGCGACCCGGCCGGCAGCGGGCGCGACCCCGGCGGTCACCCGGTGACCGGGCCCTGGCTCGGCGTCGTGGCGGACGACCTCACCGGGGCCTGCGACCTCGCGGACGCGGTGAGCGAGGCGGGCGGGTCGGCGGTCGTGGTGGTGGGTCACCCCACGGCGCCGCCGCCCGCCTGCGACTGCGTGGTCGTGGCGCTGAAGTCCCGGACCGCGCCGGGCGACCAGGCCGTCGCGGAGTCACTCGCCGCGGCGCGGTGGCTGCTCGACGCCGGCTGCACCACGCTCTATCAGAAGTACTGCTCGACGTTCGACTCCACCGACGAGGGCAACATCGGCCCGGTGGCGGACGCCCTGGCCGACCTGGTCGGGGGCGCCGACACCATCGCCGTGGGCACGCCGGCCACGCCGCGCGTGGGCCGCACGGTCTATCAGGGGCACCTCTTCGTCGGCAGGCGGCTGCTGTCCGAGTCGCCGCTGCGGGACCACCCGCTCACCCCCATGCGCGACCCCGACCTCGTGCGGGTGCTCTCCCGCCAGGCCGAGGGCAGGGTCGCGCTCGTCGACTGGGGCACGGTCGCCGCCGGCCCGGCCGCCGTGACCGCCGCGGTGGAATCGGCCCGCAGGGACGGCGCCCGGCACGTGATCGTCGACGCCCTCGCCGACGGCGACCTGGACACGCTGGCGACGGCGCTGCTGGCGACACCGGGATCCGAGCGACTGGTGGGCGGCGCCGCCGGGCTGGCGGCCGCGCTGGCGCGGGTGTCCAACACGGCGGCGGGGTCCCCGGCGGCGGGCGCCGGTCCGGGCGGCGTGGTCGCCGCGCGGGCCGTCCCGGTGGTGCCGGAGGGCCGGCGGTTGATCCTCTCCGGCAGCTGCTCCGCGCGTACCCGTGAACAGGTGGACGGGTTCTCCGGGCCCCGGGTCACCCTGTCCCCGGTCGACCTCGACACCGGTTTCCCGGCCACGGTGGACGCCGTGGCCGCCGCCGTGGCCCGGGCGTACCGGGACACGGCCGGGCCCGTCCTGGTCACCTCCTCGGCCGATCCGGAACAGGTCGCGCGCTACGAGTCCCGGCTCGGCCCCGGGCGAGCCGCCGCGCTGCTGGAGGCGGCGACCGCGCACATCGCCCGCCGCGCCGTGGACACCCTCGGCGTCCGCCGCCTGCTGGTGGCCGGCGGTGAGACGTCGGGGGCGGTGGTCCGGGCGCTCGGTCTCGGCACGCTGCGGGTGGGACCGGCGGCCGGCCCCGGCCTGCCGTGGATGGTCCCCGAGGGCGGCCCGGCGCTCGCCCTGTTGCTCAAGTCGGGCAACTTCGGTGACCCGGACCTGTTCGACACCGCCTGGCGGTGCTGTCCCTGATGGCCGGTCGCGGTCGTCGCGTTCGGCGAACGCCGGCCACGGGCCCGTCGGCGGGGGCCCTCCGCGCGCCGGCATCGCGTCCGCTCCCGGGCGGCCGCCGTGCCTCCGGCGCCGGCTGCGACGCTCAGAGAATGGGGAGTTCTAGTGAGGCATCCGTAGCCCGGCGGAGGAGGCACCCCGCAGGTCGACGTATCCGTTGATCCGCTGTGCGATCGCGGCGTAACGCGTCCGTTGAAGGGCGGGCACCAGTGGGTCACTCATGGCGGCGGTCAGGTCGACGACCCGCGCCCTCGGTCGGTACTCCATCCAGGTCGGCAGCACGGTCACGCTTGTGACCTCCCACCGACCGGACGGGGTGCGGGTGAAGGTGAACTCAGGCACCACCGCGTCCTGGGTATTCTCCGCCGAGCCGTCACCGAACCGGGTCGTCAGGTTTCCCATGCCGTAGGCGACCCACTTCGCGCCGATCTTCTCGAAGGGCTGTACCACGTGCGCATGGTGGCCGACGATCAGGTCGATGTCGGGCGAGGCCAGCAGCCGGTTCGCGAGGTCGACCTGATCGGCGTTCGGTTCGTTCTGGTACTCCGTACCCCAGTGCATCGACAGGATGACGATCTGCGCGCCGGCAAAGCGGGCCCGCCGCGCTTCGGCGAGGATGGCGTCCGCGTCGATCAGGTTGGCCGCCCATGGCCGTTCGGGTGGCAGTGGGATGTCGTTGAAGCTCAAGGTGTACGACAGTTGCCCGACCTTCACGCCGTCCACGTCCATGACGTTCGGGCGTTGGCGCTCCGCCGCCGTGCGGGCCGTGCCGGTGTGCCGCAGGCCCACCCGGTCGAGGTTGTCGAGAGTACGGGTGATGCCCTCGACCCCGGTGTCCAGAGAGTGGTTGGAGGCGGTGGAACAGGTGTCGAATCCTGCCCATGCGGCGGCGTCGGCGAGGGCGGGGGGCACGCTGAAGTTCGGCCAGCCGGTGAACGGACCGCTGGGCTCGGCCAGGGGCGTCTCCATGTGACAGATGGCCAGGTCGGCGGCGCCCACGCGGGCGCGGACCGCGGCGAGCACCTGGGTGAAGTCGTGCCCGTCACGTCCTGCTCGGCGTGCGTCGGCGGCTGCCTGCTCGGTGAGCGCGGGGTGTACGAGCAGATCACCGGCTGCCACCACGGTGAGGGTGGTTCGGGGGCCGGGGGCGGTGGCGGCAGAGGAACTGGGCGGCCCGCTTGTCGTCTCCCTCTCCGGCGCGTCGCAGCCGCACGCCAGAGCAGCGATCATGAGCACTACCAGAGCCGGCATCGTCCGCATATCTGCACATGATGCCGATGCTCCGCGCGCAGCGTGGGAAAAGACGAAAACCCCAGAGTGCGGAGACCAGCGGCGATCGATCGGCGGGGAAGGACGCCGTCGTGGGCGCCGGTGTCGAGGTGAGCCAGCCACCAGGGGCTGCTCGGGGGTGCGCGTGATGAGGTCCTCGACCAGGCGTGCTCGTAGGCGGCGGTGACGGCGTCGGCCCAGCCAGGCGAAGACACAGGCGTACACCTCCGACCTGCCCGGCGCACTGCGGCGGAGAGATCGTCAGCGCAGGCGGCGAGCAGGTCGACGGCTTCGCGCAGGTACCGCCACGGTGGTGACCGCACTTCGAAGCCGGCGGTGAGGCGGGTGAGGGTGTCGCCGTTGCGTAGGTGGGCCAGGGCCATCAGGGCCTGCCGCTGCGCGGGCAGCCTGCGCCAGCGTGCGCCCAGAATGCGGCGCCGGTGACGGATCAACTCGGTCAGGCGGGTCAGGCTGCGTGGACAGCGGGATGCTGGCAGGACAGGTCAGCAACAAAGCTCCCGTACTGGGCGGTTGTTCTTGGTCGGCTGCTGTCCTATTGGGAGCTTCGTTCGATCTGGAGCGGCGACACGCCGTCGCGCTCCCTGATCAGGCGCCCTCCATCACGATGAGCTGTTCGCCCGTAGTCTGAGGCATGCTCGAAGCCGGCAGCCGCACGCGTAGCCAGCCACCCCCACCGGCCATCGTCTTCGATGCCCTCACCGAGCATGACCGAGACCCGGCGCGTCCCTGGCTGCGGCTGCTCGACGACGAGCAATCCCCGCAGATCCTGCACGCGGAGCACTCACGCCTGGTCGTCTGGTCGTCACTATGGCCCAGGCGCCCCGACGCTCAGGTGCGTTTCGACCTGGTGCCCGACGGCGCACAAGGCACGCAGCTGCGCTGGACGCTGTTGGTCGTCGAGCCCTTGCCCGACCCGTCGCTGCTGGGGCACCTACGCAAGCGGCTCAACGAACTGATCAACGCGAACCTACGCTCCACATTCGGCCAGTAGGCAGACCACGGCTCTGGTGGACACCAGCCAACAACCGGCGCACCACGATGAAAACTGCTCAACGACTCCTCACGACGTGGACCGGCGCCTGCCTCACCTGCGACCAACCCGGAAACCGTTGCACCGCAACAACGCCACCGAACCTAACAAGGCACTACTAAGGGATGTCCCGCAACTGACCTGAACGCGGCGATGAGGTCTTGCCGGGAAGGCGAGGTCGTGCAGTCGCGGAGAATCAGGCCATGAGCAAAGAGGCAAGACGCGCTGTGGTGGCTGCGCTGATCGAGCTCGCGGGAAGCCCCGACTTCCAGGATCGGGCTGACGCGGGCCGAAGTCTGGCGAGTTTCGCAGAGGATCCCGCTGCCCGCAGAAGGTTGTTGGGCCTCGTGCTGGACACCGAGGACACGTTCGTTACGCGCGTGACGGCGGTGGCATTGCTTCGCCGTCAGGATGCGGCCGGACTGAGGGTGGTCGCCTCAGCGCTCGCGGGGGCCGACTCCAACCACGCTGATTGGATTCACACAGCGGTGCTCGATGTGTTCATGGTGTTCGGCCGCGATCGCGACGCCGCCGTGCGTGAGTGTGAGATGTTGATCCATGACCCGGATGATCACGTTCGCGACGGCGCCGCGCAGTTGATCGATGCGCTCGCCGTGATCGATCCGGTTCTTCTCCCGCCAGGAGACGGCTGAGGGCCACGCAGCCCGGGCTGGTCCGCTCCAGACGGTGTTCCATCATCGATGAGTGCAGGTGTTGTCGGCCGTCCGTCATGAGTTGATCCACCCGTTCACCGGGCTAAGTCCGGCGCAGTTCCGTCGGCTGGTACGCCTGGTCGCGCGACGCGGCGGTGATGACATCGCCGGTGGCCGTCCGGGTCGGCCGTGGGCTCTTGACCTGGCGGACCGCGTCCTGTTGGTGGCCGTGTACTGGCGTACGAACTTGACCATGCGTCAACTCGGGCCGTTGTTCGGGGTGTCTCACTCGGCAGTCCATCGGGTCCTCGACACCGTCGGACCGCTACTGGCCCTGGCGCCGGTACGTCGCCAGCCGAAGGACCATGTCGCGATCGTGGACGGCACCCTGATCCCGACGCGCGACCACCGCCTCGCGGCACCGAGCAAGAACTACCGCTACTCGGCCAATCTGCAGGTCGCCATCGACGCGAACACTCAGCTGGTCATCGCCCTTGGCGACCCCCGGCCCGGCAACCGTAACGACACCATCGTCTACCGCAGCAGCGGCATCAGCGACCGGCTCGCCGGCCTCGCGGTGATGGCCGACGGCGCCTACCGCGGCAATCCGGAGGTGATAATCCCGTACCGCAAACCCGCCGATGGCAGCGAACTGTCCTCCTGGAAAGAGGACTACAACGCCGGGCACCGCAAGATCCGGGCACGGGTCGAGCACTGCCTGGCCCGCCTGAAGACCTACAAAGTCCTCCGCGACTACCGCCGCGCCGGCTCTACCCTCGCGGTCACCGCCGCCGGAATCGCTCACCTACACAACATCGCCCTGGCCGGCTGATTCAGCCGGCTACGGGCAACGTCGGCACCGAGTTACGAGACATCGCTTAGGCGGCATGGTGAAACGACGTCAAGGAAGGCGATCGGGAACTGCACCGGAACGACAGCACGCCTCCTTCGTGCAGGATGTGCGGCAGCCGCTGTTGCGCGAGCCCCGGGTCGGTGACTGTGCGAGCGCTTGAACGGTAGTGTTCGCGATCGGCGTTGACAGTGGCCCTACGTGGTGGGAGGTGGAGTGGCATGGCCACGCTGCATCGAGTGGATCTACCCGGGCTGGTCGGTGATGAGCCCTTGGGCTTTCTCGCTGCTATCGGATTGATGAGCCAGCTGCTGGAGAATAGCTATCTGCACTGGGATCCAACGGACCGGCATGCGATCCTACATTGTCGCAGCTACTCCAGCGTTGCAGACCTCGCCGCCTTGCTATGTAGACGGTTGGACGAAATCAAGCCGGGCCAGGCGATCCCGTTCAGCGCCGGCTTTCCCGTGCGCAGGCGGCGCGGAGCACCCGACCCTTTGCGTGTCCGCCCTGCCGAGTACCGCAGGCTGCTCGACCGCGTCCACCGATCCTCCGGTGGGGCTTCTTGGCTCCAGGCGACGGTAACCGACCGAGCCACCGACACCGACGGCTTCTGTCTGGTGAACCCTCTCGTAGCCGTCCGCAGCAAGCAGACCATCGGTAGCTTCTGGTACTACCCCATGCTCGAAGTACGGCAGGATCCGAAGCGGCTGATCACCGAGGCGCTCACCGGCTGGCGTCGGGTCGAGGGCTCGGATGGATGGCTGCTGGACCACCATGCGACCTATTCCACCGATCCTGGCCTGCGCGGCCCGGGCGGCAGCATGGCAGTTCCCGGAGCCACCTGGTTGGCGACCTTGGCAATCAGTGAGTTCGGGTACCGCCGCCGCAACGGGGTGGACACTGGACCGGCGTTGCCGTCCGGCTGGTTTCGCATTGACAACCGAGACGTCTTTCTGTGGCCGCTGTGGACAGTCCCCGCCGGTGCCAACACCCTGAAAGCGGTGTGGAACGTGGGATGGGGTTACGACGGCTGGGAAATCACGTCAGCGGGCGACGGCAGACTAGAGGTCCGGATCAGCAAGACGCACGGCGTGTCCGCCCCAAACTCGATTGACCACAACGTTGACCTCGGCATCTTCACGATGTGCGCCGCTGCCCGACCATCAGGTGCTGCCCTGACCCCGGTCCCTATCCGTACCCTCCACAGACCGACCGGCAACCTGGACAGGGAATACCCGGCGTGGAAAGGCTGGGACTCGAAGTACTCGGACGTCGGCGAGTATCCGGGCAGATACGGCTGGGGATAGCCGAGCAATGGTGCATCCGATGCGGCCGTGGCGCCTGCTTCGGAACCGGGACTTCGTCACGTCAGTCGTCGCGTGGCCGGCTCGCCATCGATGGGTGATTGCAGGAAGACGTCCGCTCGTTCATCCGGCTCTTCACAGCGGCCGCGGGGGGGGGGGCGGGCGCGCGGGGCCCCCCCCCCCCCGCCCCGCGGGGGCGGGGGCCCCCGCAGGGGACCCCGCGGGCTTTGCGGGCGGGGGGCGGGCCACGGC
>NZ_JBFABA010000005.1:128081-257023 GCF_040640115.1 Micromonospora sp. NPDC023644
AGCGATTTAATCGGTTTATTCCCGGCGGCGGGGGTGTCCTCCTCCTGCCAGCCCACCCCCGCCACCCCGGCCAGGCGGTGCCGCGCCACCACGCATGGAACCCGTCGGCATTGCCGGCCGGCGGCCGACTCAGAGCCCCCCTCGGCAAAGAAGAAGGGTTCCCCGCCCTGATACGCACCTCGCGGCCCTGACACGCACCTCGCGGCGGCTGCACCACGTCGTCGACGTCAACCTCGGGTCGCCATGCCACGAGCGCCACAGCGCGGCGTACACGCCGCCCGCACGCACCAGACCGGCGTGCGGTTGAGCCGAGGCAAAACCTGATTCATTCCAGAAGAGTGGACTATATTCATCACGTGCCGTCCGACTTCGAGACCCAGCTGCGGGCGGTCTCGCTGCGCGTGACCCGGCCTCGACTGGCGGTGCTCGCAGCGCTGCGCGACCATCCGCACGTCGACACCGACACGGTGATCGCGCTGGTGCGGATTGCCCAGCCCACGGTCTCCCACCAAGCGGTCTACGACGTGCTGCGCGCGCTCACCGACGCCGGCCTGGTGCGGCGCATCCAGCCCGCCGGGGCGACCGCCCGCTACGAGTGCCGGGTGGGCGACAACCACCACCATGTCGTGTGCCGCTCCTGTGGCGCGATCGCCGACGTCGACTGCGCTGTCGGCCGTGCCCCCTGTCTTACCGCCTCCGACGACCACGGCTTCACGGTCGACGAGGCGGAGGTCGTCTTCTGGGGCACCTGCCCCGGGTGTGCGGCCGAACGCACCTCCCAGTGGTCCGCCAGTTCGGAAGGAACCAGATGAGCGACATGCAGGACAACGCTCCCTCCAGCGCGCAGGGCGTGGACAAGAAGGAGGCGGCCGGCTGCCCGGTCGCGCACGACTCCGTGACCGCGCACGGCAGCGAGAGCGAGAACCCGGCGATCGACTCGCCGACGCCGAAGACCGGAGGTCGTCCGCGCACCAACCGGGACTGGTGGCCCAACCAGCTCGACCTGTCGGTGCTGCACGCCCACTCGTCCAAGTCGAATCCGCTGGGGGAGAGCTTCAGCTACGCCAGGGAGTTCGCCAAGCTCGACGTCGAGGCCCTCAAGCAGGACATCGTCACGGTCCTCACCACCTCGCAGGACTGGTGGCCGGCCGACTTCGGCCACTACGGCGGCCTGATGATCCGGATGAGCTGGCACGCGGCGGGCACCTACCGCATCCACGACGGTCGCGGCGGCGCCGGCGACGGCGGGCAGCGGTTCGCCCCGCTCAACAGCTGGCCGGACAACGCCAACCTCGACAAGGCCCGCCGGCTGCTGTGGCCGGTGAAGCAGAAGTACGGCCAGAAGGTCTCGTGGGCCGACCTGCTCGTGCTCGCCGGCAACGTCGCCCTGGAGTCGATGGGCTTCAAGACCTTCGGCTTCGCCTTCGGGCGGGAGGACGTCTGGGAGCCCGAGGAGATCTTCTGGGGCCCGGAGGACGCCTGGCTCGGCGACGAGCGCTACGTCTCCGAGAAGGAGATGGCGCCGGAGGTCGGGGCGACCGAGATGGGTCTCATCTACGTCAACCCGGAGGGCCCGAACGGCAACGCGGACCCGGCCGCGGCGGCCCACTTCATCCGCGAGACCTTCGCCCGGATGGCCATGAACGACGAGGAGACCGTCGCCCTCATCGCCGGCGGCCACACCTTCGGCAAGACCCACGGCGCCGGCATCGCCGACGACCACGTGGGCCCCGAGCCCGAGGCCGCCCCGCTGGAGGCGCAGGGCCTGGGCTGGCTGAGCACCTACGGCAGCGGCAAGGGCGCGGACACGATCACCAGCGGCCTCGAGGTGACGTGGACCGACGTACCGACGCAGTGGAGCAACCGCTTCTTCGAGATCCTCTTCGGCCACGAGTGGGAACTCACCACGAGCCCCGGCGGCGCGAAGCAGTGGGTCGCCAAGGACGCCGAGGCGATCATCCCGGACGCCCACGACCCGTCGAAGAAGCACAAGCCGACGATGCTCACCACCGACCTGGCGCTGCGCGTCGACCCGGCGTACGAGAAGATCTCGCGCCGCTTCCTGGAGAACCCCGACGAGTTCGCGTTGGCGTTCGCCAAGGCCTGGTACAAGCTGCTGCACCGCGACATGGGTCCCGTCAGCCGCTTCCTCGGCCCGTGGGTCCCGGAGCCCCAGCTGTGGCAGGACCCGGTGCCGGCCGTCGACCACGAGCTCGTGGGCGACGCCGACGTCGCCGCCCTGAAGGCGAAGGTCCTGGCGTCCGGCCTGACGACCGCCCAGCTGGTCTCCACCGCCTGGGCCTCGGCCGCCAGCTTCCGCTCCACCGACAAGCGCGGCGGCGCCAACGGCGCGCGGATCCGTTTCGAGCCGCAGCGCAGCTGGGAGGTCAACCAGCCCGAGCAGCTCGCGACGGTCCTGGAGGCCCTCGAGGGCATCCGGCGGGAGTTCAACTCCGCCGGCGGCGCGAAGATCTCGCTCGCGGACCTGATCGTGTTGGCCGGCTCGGCCGCCGTCGAGAAGGCGGCGCGCGACGCCGGCGTCGAGGTGACCGTGCCGTTCCACCCGGGCCGCACCGACGCCAGCCAGGAGCAGACCGACGTCGAGTCGTTCCGGGTCCTCGAGCCGCGTGCCGACGGGTTCCGCAACTACCTGCGCCCCGGCGAGAAGACCCAGCCGGAGGTGCTGCTCCTCGACCGTGCCTACATGCTCAACCTGACCGCGCCCGAGATGACCGTCCTCATCGGCGGCCTGCGTACCCTCGGGGCCAACGTCGGCGGCACGCGGCACGGCGTCCTCACCGACCGGCCCGGCGTGCTCACCAACGACTTCTTCGCCAACCTGCTCTCTCCGGGCACCCGGTGGAAGGCGTCGGAGTCCGACGAGCACGTGTACGAGATCCGGGACCTGGCCACCGACGAGGTGAAGTGGACCGCCACCGCGGTCGACCTCATCTTCGGCTCCAACTCCCAGCTACGGGCCCTCGCGGAGGTCTACGCCAGCCAGGACGCGCGCGAGAAGTTCGCGGCGGACTTCGTAGCCGCCTGGACCAAGGTCATGGAACTCGACCGCTTCGACCTCGCCTGACCCGGCTCCGCACGACGAGCCCCGGCCGATCCGTCAGCGATCGGCCGGGGCTCGCCCCACGATGCGGTCCCGGCGGCCGGCGCTGCGGGACGCCCGTCGACGGCGGCGTGAGAGCGCGCCCGGGACGAGGCCGCGAGGCTGGCTAGCATCTGCCCATGACGTTCTGGGTCCACTACGTGATCCCACCCGGCGCGGCGGCCGAGGGCATGCTCGTGCCTCCGGGTGACGACGTCCTCGTCTTCGCGCAGACGGTCGAGGTGGGCCCGGGCGACCGGACCGTCGAGTTCTCCCTCCTCGCCGCCGGCGACGGAGTCCAGATCGCCACCGACATCGACTGCACCGCGTTGCTGCGGGGAGAGCCGGAGGAAGTCGCCGTCGTCCGGGCCGTGGACAGCTGGGTGCTGGAGCGCGCCGCACAGGCCGGGCGGATACACGAGCTGCTGCTCCACCGGTGGCACGAGGTCAGCTCAGAGTCCCACCGGTCGTCGCTCGAACCGCTGCGGCGATGGCTTCTGGCTCACGACCGCCCCGGCGACTACTGGAAGCTGCTCGGCACGGCGGCCGGGCAGCCGAGCCGGGGTGATCGAGGTGGCCCCGCCTCCAGGAGGGACGCCATCCCCGCGGCCCGCGTCACATGACGTCGCCGAGCTGGTCGGCCCGGCGAGCGCCAGGGCCGCGCGTGTCCGGCGAGGAACGCAGCCGCGGTGGGCCGGCGGGCACCTCACCCGGCGGCTCCAGCGGTCGCAGGGGGCGTTGACGCTCAGTCGCCCGGGCCCGCCGGCGCCGCGCCGTTGTCGACGAAGTCGAAGGTCAGGCCCTCACCGGCGTCGCCCTCGCGCACCCGTTCGACGACCAGTCCCTGCCGATCCGTCGCCCGGAGGCGGACCTCGCCCTCGCCGCTGATCGTGTAGGTCGGGCGGCCTTCGCTCTTCTCTCGCGTCTTCTCGATGGTGAACAGTTGGCCGGCCCGGCCGGCGTCGCAGGGGGTGGCCACGACCGTCGCCGGGGCGCTGCCGTCGTCACGCAGGCCCATGCAGTCGGGCTCGCCGCCGCCGTGCGCCTTCGCGGTCCGGATCTGGTACTTGTTCCCGCGGGCGGGCAGCAACACGAACAGGCTCTTGTCCGTGTCGCCGTCGGTCAGGTTCAGTCGACCCTTGGCGTCGACCGCCAGGATCGACTCGAACGATCCGACCGGCCGCAGGACGATCTGCCGTTCGCCCCGCATGATCGGGTCTGCGCCGCCGGCCGCCCCGGGGCTGGCCGTCTGCGACTCGGTCGCCGACGTGGAGCCGGTGGGCGAGGGCGTGTCGCCGCCCCCGCTGGCGGGTGCCGACGTCACCGGCGAGGCGGTCGGTTCCCCGGCCGGGGGAGTCGCCGTGGTGCAGGCCGGCACGGACGCGGCGACACCGACGGCCAGCGCGGCCGCGACGGCGGCACGCATCGCGGGGAAGGGGGACGACAGGTTCGGCATGGCCAACTCCTTGAGTGGATCTCCACGAGCCTAATCCGCCACCGCTGCCCGCGCAGAGGTCGTGCCGCCGCTCAGGATCCGAGTGCCTGGCACGCCCACCGCCCCGCCCCGGGGCGGCAGCCGCCGCGTGCGCCGCCCGTGCTCCGCGACGGTCGTCGACATACTCGGCTGCGACGCGCGGAACCTGGTCGACGCCAGGCAGGTCGCCGACGTCCTCATTCCGCGCGTCTGACCACGTCCCGGAGGGCGGTCTCGTACCGCCCGACGGGCGAGCCGGCCGGAGCCGGCCTTGCCGAACGCGATCTGCAACGCCAACCAGGCGACGGCCGACGCGGTCAGCCGGGGCGGAGTCGGCGGTACTGCGGCGCGAGTCCACCGAAGCCGAGACCGTTCTCGTCCAGGGCGTTGTAGACGGTCAGCCAGCCGTCCGGGAACCGCAGGGCCACGGTCACGGCGCCGTCAGCCAGGTCGCCGCCGGCCCATTCGAGAAGCTCCACCGCCTCGACCCGTTGCCCGCGCCGGGCCGCCAACACGGCGGGGACGTCGTCGCGCCACCGCAGGCGGAAGTCGTCCGACGTCGGCCACACGGGCGCCCGCGTCACGTCCACCGAATTCCACGTGATCGACAGATCGTCGAACTTCTGGGTGGTTGACCTCCACGCGCTCGCCGGCGAAGTCGAGCACCACCGGGCAGTCGGCGAACCACTCGTCGTCATCGTCGTCCCACACCACCCAGGTGCGGGTCAGCCGGCGGCCGACGAGGCCCCGCAGCCGGCGGCCGTGGCGGTCGGTGATCTCGTCGATCCCGTTGAGCCAACCCGGTCGGTAGCCCGCGACACCGAAGTCGAACACCACCGGGGGATTGTGCCTGACACCCCGCCACCGCTCGGCTCCGGCAGCCGTCCCCGGGCGCCGCACCCGTTACGAGGGGAGTCGACGCCGGGCGCGGCCGTCGGCCCGCCGTCCGGGCGCCCACCGGCCACAGTGGTGCGTCCCGCCCGGCGGGTCCTGCGGTCGTCACGTATGCTGCGGCGGGTGTCCGCCCAGGCGATCATCGATGGCTACGGCGCGTCCCCCACGGCCGCCCACCAGTGCCGGCGCGCGCTCCCCGATCGGCAGACATCGAGGTCGATGGCCTCGGCGGAGCGGTGGACCCCACGCGGGTGACCACCTCTGAGGCGCGAACGAAGGAGCGAGTCCGTTGACCGGTACCCGTCTCATACCGGCCGTCGAGCGTCCGGACGATCCGCCGGCCCGGCTCTCGGCCTGCGTCATGGCCCATCCCGCACGGCAGACGGCCGCGGAGCGTCTCGCCGGAGCGCTACGCGAACTCGGCGCGGGGGTGGTGACCGACCCGAAGCCCGGCTCGGCCGGCGGCACGCTGCGCACCTCGCGCCTGGCGTGGTCGCGGGTCGAGCCGGGCGCGACGCACCACCTCGTCGTCCAGGACGACTCCGTCCTGGCACCGGATTTCGTACGGCACGCACTCGCCGGGCTGCGCGCGCTGCCGGGGCACGCCCTCGGACTGTTCACCGAGTGGGGTTCGTTCACCTCGTACGCCCTGCGGACCGCCGCGCTCGTCGGCGCCGACTGGGTCGAGGTCGTCGACGGGTACATGCCGGCCCAGGCCCTCATCCTGCCGGCCGACGTCGCCCGCGAGTTCGACCCGTACGCCGCGCGGGTCGCCGCCGGCGACGAACCGGACGACGAGGTCCTCCTGGGCTTCCTGCGGGCGATGGGCGTGCCCATGGTCGTGTCGGTGTCGAATCTCGTCCAGCACGGCGACGAGGTGAGCATCGCCGGCAACGGCTGGCACGGCCTGCGCAAGGCCGCGTGCTGGCGGGCGGCCGACGCGGTGGCGCCGGGCGGGACCGTCCTCGACCGGATCGCCCTGGTGCCGTTCTTCTCCTGGTTCACCGGGAAGGCCATCTGCCGGTTCCGCCACCAGCCGACCAGCGACGACTGGCGGCAGGTGCCGGCCGTCGACCTGCTGCGGGCCTACGGCCTCGGGGACGACGACGTCCGGCGCCTGATCGCCAACGCAAGCCCGCCACGCACGGGCGACACGGCGGTGCCGGCCGATCTGACCGAGGCCCTCCTCACGGCGGCGGTCGCCGTGGGGCTCGTGGCAGCCGAGTGCGGCGCCCTCGGCGGCGCGCGGACCAAGGAGCCGGTCGCGGCAGCCGCGCTGGCCACCCTCGCGCCGGGTGGCCTGCGCAACTTCGTGGCCGGCGACGCCCTTCCCGCGGTGAGCGAGCGACTGCTCCCGGTCGTGGAGGCGGCGACGCAGTTGGGCCTGGAGACGGCGCAACGGACGTCCCGCTCGGGCCATGACCTCCCGGCGGCCCGCCACTCTCCACAGTGGTCCGGCCCTATTGATGATCACTCCGGCCGTCGATAGGCTCGCCGCGTCTGGTGGTCGGTCCCACGCCGATGACCTCGGGCGGTAGGGGAGGCTCGGTGGCACCTTTGGCGCTCGCCGTCAGGAACCGGTCCACCCGCTGGCTCGAGATGATCCGCCTGTTGCCGCACGCGGGGCGCGGTCTGGCCCTCGGCGCCCTCGCGCTGAACCTCACGCTCGGCCTGCTGCCGTCGGCGTTCATCGTCTCCACCAGCCTGCTGCTGTCCCGGGTGCCGGACCTCGCCGCGGCTCCCGGAGGGCTCTCCTGGGGTGGCATCGTGGTCGCCTTCGCGGTGGCCCTCGGCGCGTTCGTCCTGCAACAACTGCTGACGCCGTTCCAGTCCGCGGTCACCGAGGTCATCGCGCGCCGGGTCGACGAGGTGTGCATCGAGCGTCTGCTCCACGCGTCGCTGGACGACGCGCCGATCGCCCTGCTGGAGGACCCCGAGGCGCTGGACCTGCTCGCCGACGCGCGGGCGGCGTTCGAGCGGCAGGCGTACACCCCCGGCGACGCCGTCGCGGCGATTCCCGCACTGGTGTCCCGCTACTGTCAGCTGACAGCTGCCGTGGTGCTCGTCGGTCTGGTGTTGAGCCCGCTCGCGGGGCTGACCCTGATGGTCACCGCACTGGTCATCCGGGCGGGGGTTCGCGGCACGCTCGGGCGTTTCGCGGCGGTGTCGGAGTCCCTGGCCGGGCACCGGCGACGGGCCGGGTACATCAGTGGCCTGGCGACCGGCGCGACCGCCGCCAAGGAGATCCGCGTGTTCGGGCTGCTGACCTGGCTGCGCGAGCGGATGCGCTCGGACACCATGGCCAACCTCCGACCGATGTGGGCCGGTAGCCGACGCCTGCAGTTCTGGCCGTTCGTCGGGTTCTCCGCGGTCGGGTTCGTCGGTGGGGCGGTCGCCATCACGATGCTGGCCGTGGCGGCCGGCCGGGGACAGGTCGACCTCTTCGCACTCGCCGTCGCCCTGCAGGGGGTGCTGATCCCCATGCGCTTCGGCGTCTACTTCCCGGAATGCGACGTGCAGACGCAGTTCGGACTGCACTCCTTCCACGCCCTGAAGCGTTTCGAGCAACGAGCGGCCAGCGGCAGGCCGGTCGACGCGCGGGCGACGGCCACGCCGGTGCGACCGAGCCGGGAGATCCGGTTCGACAAGGTGAGCTTCCGGTACTCCGCGGACGGTCCCGCGATTCTCGACGGCCTGGACCTCACACTTCCGGTCGGCCGCTCCACGGCCATCGTCGGCCTGAACGGCGCCGGCAAGACCACCCTGGTGAAGCTGCTCGCCCGCCTCTACGAGCCGACCAGCGGGAGGATCACCGTGGACGGGGTAGACCTGACCCGCTTCGACCCGGACGCCTGGCGCCGCCAGCTCGCGGTGATCTTCCAGGACTACGTCCGCTACGAGCTGACCGTGGCGGAGAACATCGGCTTCGGGGCGCCGCAGCTGCTCGCCGACGACGAGGCGATCCTGGCCGCGGCCGAACGGGCCGGTGCCCTGGACGCGCTGAGCGCGGCCCCGGACCCGCTTCGGACGCCGCTGTCCTCGCGCTACCCCGGTGGTACGGACCTCTCGGGCGGGGAGTGGCAACGGATCGCCCTCGCCCGGGCGCTGCTCGCCGTCCACGGCGGTGCCTCGGTGCTGGTGCTCGACGAGCCGACCGCGCAGCTGGACGTCCGGGCGGAGGTGGAGTTCCACGAGCGGTTCCTGGCCACCGCGAAGGGGATCACGAGCCTCCTGATCTCCCACCGTTTCTCCACGGTCCGCCACGCGGACCAGATCGTGGTGATCGAGCGCGGCCGGGTCGTGGAACGCGGCGACCACGACGAACTGGTTCGGCACCACGGCCGGTACGCCGAGCTGTTCGAGTTGCAGGCGAGCAGGTTCCGGACGGGCGCGGCCGAACCGACGGCGGCGAGATGACGAGGATCGCCCGGGCGGCCGGCTTCCTCCTGCGCCTCGGCTACCGAACCGACCGCCGCAGACTCTTCACCGCGATCGTCCTGATGACGGTGGGCTACCTCTCGACCCCGATGATCGGTGTCGTCCTCGCCGCCTTCACCAACGCCGCGCTCGCCCGGGACGGCACGGTGGCCGTGGCGCTGGCCCTGGCCGCGGCCCTGCTGCTGGTCTTCGAACTGACCATGATGCACTTCGCCCACCTGTCCTACTTCGAGTTGGGCGACCTGGAGCAACTGGCCCTCACCGACGAGGTCGCCGCGATCGTCAACGGCAGCGCCGGCATCGGCCACTTCGACGACCCGAAGTTCGCCGAGACCCTCACCCTGGTGACCGAGAACCTGATCCGGGTACGGAACGCCCTGGAGTCCACGCTGCAGTTGGGCGGAGTCGTGCTGCAGATCGGCGTCACCGCCGTACTGCTGGTCAGCGTCGATCCCTGGCTCGTCATGCTGCCGCTCGCCGCCCTACCGCCGGTGCTGCTGAGCAACCGTGCCCAGCGGATGATCGATGTCGCCCAGGAGACCGCCGCCGTCGACATCCAGGTGTCCCGGCACCTGGTGAAGGTGGCGACGACCGGTAGCTCCGCGAAGGAGATCCGGCTCTTCGGCGCCCGGGACGTGGTGGTCTCGCGGCAGCGAGCGGCCTGGGCTGCGACGACCCGCCTGCTGTGGCGGGCGCACTGGCGCAGCGCCCTGCTGCGCGCCGGTGGGCAGGTGCTGTTCGCGGCGGCGTACGGGACGGCGATCTTCCTCGTCATCCGAAGCGTGGTGCGCGGCGAGGCGAACATCGGTCAGGTCGTCCTGGTGCTCACCCTCGCGGTCCAGGTCAGTGTGCAGGTGGCCGGTCTGCTGGGGATGCTCGGGCTGTTGCAGCAGATGGGTCGTACCGTCGAGCGCATCGACGAGCTGCGGCAGTTCACGGCCGCTTCGGGGCCTGCCCCCGCGGCCGCTGCGGTCCGGCGCCGGGAGCAGGCCGGCCAGCCGCCCGTCGGGCGGACGGCGGTGTCGCGGACGCCCGTGCGGCTGCGCCAGGGGATCCGGCTGGAGCAGGTGTCCTTCGCCTACCCGGGCGTCGACGAGGCCGTGCTCCAGGACGTCTCGATGGAGATCCCGGCCGGCAGCACGTTGGCACTGGTCGGTGAGAACGGCGCGGGCAAGAGCACCCTGGTGAGGATCATCTGTGGCCTCTGTCAGCCGACGTCGGGCCGGATCACCGTGGACGGCGTCGATCTGCGTGAGCTGACCCCCGAGCACTGGCGTTCCCGGGTCGCCACCCTGTTCCAGGACTTCGCGCGTTTCGAACTGCTGCTCCGGGAGAACGTCGGGACGGGCCGGCTCGCGGCTGTGGACTCCGACGAGGAGATCATGACGGCGCTCGACCAGGCGGGTGCGCGGGGCATCGTGCAGCGGGTTCCCGGCGGCCTGGACGGACTGCTCGGGCACAGCTACGGCGACGGCGTCGAGCTGTCCGGCGGTCAGTGGCAGGCGCTGGGGCTCGCCCGTACCCGGATGCGGCCCGACCCGCTGCTCGTGGCCCTCGACGAGCCGGCGGCGGCCCTGGACGCACTGGCGGAACACGCGATGTTCGAGCGACTCGTGAACACCGCCGCGGACGTGCGCAGAGAGCGGGGTGTGATCACCGTCTTCGTGTCACACCGCTTCTCCACCGTCCGGGCCGCGGACCAGATCGTCGTCCTCGGCGGGGGGCGGGTGCGTGAGTCGGGCAGCCACGCCACGCTGATGAGCGCGGGCGGCCTCTACGCCGACCTGTTCACCGTCCAGGCGAACGCCTACCGGTGACGGCGGCTCCGCGTCGGCGGCCGGGTCGCCCCGGCCGCCGACGGTGGGAAGCGCCGCGCCGAACGGCGCCCTACCTCGTGCCGGCGAATCTCCGGTCCACCGGGTAGCGGACCTCGGTGCGGGAGGACGCCGCCATGAACTCGCAGTAGGCCAGGTGATAGGCGAGGCCGGCGAAGTGCGGAACCGTCTCGTTGAACAGGTACGTGAAGTGGTCGATCTCGACGCGCCCGCGCCAGTCCTGCAACAGCAGACCGGAGTTGCGTCGCGCGACCCCGCGCAGGATCTCGGCGGCGGCCTCGTACTCCTCCCTGGCCTGGCGGACCAGCCCGCGGTTGATCTCGGCGTGCAGCAGGTCGGGTTCCAGCGCGAGCGCCGCCGTGAAGGCCGCTTCGGCTTCCTCCAGCTCGTTCAGCATGAGATGCATGACGCCGACCATGTTGAGGAAGATGGAATCCTCCGGGGCCAGTTTGGCGGCGGTCTGGAACGCCGCGAGGGCCTCCTGCGGACGGTCCACCGCACGGAGCACATGGCCGTGGTAGCCCCACACCCGCGCTGCCGACGGATCCGCCTCGACGGCCCTGGAACTCCACTCGACCGCCTGCTCGAAGTTGCCGAGGGCGCGCTGCAGGAAGCCTGCGTAGGCGGGCCAGAGGCCACTGCCGGGGAAGTCCCCGATCTGCTTCTCGGTGAGGTCGAGGTATCGCCGCAACTTGGCGGTGCGGTCCGCGACCGGCCGGACGTTGCCGGGATGGTTGAGGACGAGACCCGAGGGCGCGACGACGCCCCCCACGTCCTGCACCGCGTCCTCCACCGACTCACCCACGAGCCGCCGGTACCGGATGTCCGGGTGGCTCCGGAAGATCCGGGTCGGGCGGTCCACCCAGATCGCGCCCACGGCCGTGAGGTTGAAGCGAAGGACGGTGTAGGCGAGATGGTCGTCGGCGGCCTGCGCGATGCAGGCGGCGACCCGTGGCCACTCGGTGGCGGGGAACTCCTCGTCCGCGTCGAGGAACAGCACCCAGGGTGTCTTCACCCGCTCCAGGGCCAGGTTCCGCGCGGCGGAGTAGCCGCCCTCCATCGTCGTCTGGATGAACGTGTCGGTGTAGGAACGCGCGATGTCCTGCGATCCGTCGCTCGAGCCGGTGTCCACGATGACGACGTCGCCGCAGACGGGAGCGGCCTCCGCGAGGCACCTCGGGAGGAACGGTGCCTCATCCTTGACGATGAGGCACAGCGTGAGCTCCGGAATTCTGATCTTGTCCAGTTCCAACGGTCTCTCCATGGTCCGGTCCGTCAGGGCACGGCTGTGGGGTGGGCGGCGGTCGATTGCGTCCATCGGTCTCTGCCGGATCAGGGCCCCGGCTGCATGCGCCGCGTCGCCTGCCGGACCGTCGTCGCCCAGGCCCGTTCGGCCGTCAGGGCGTCGTCGTAGCTCTGCGCGAGCCCGTCATCGAGCGTGCCGCCGCCGGCGAGCGCCCGCTCCACGAGCACGCGCCACCGTTGCGCGGCGGCTGCCGCGGCGAGCTGGCAGGCCGCCGCGTCGGCGGGGCTGGCGCCGGCCCGGTACAGGATCAGCCGCGCCGCGGCCCCCAGGATGTGCTGGCTGTCCACGTAGCCGAACTGGCGCCACGCGGAGTCCGGTGTGACCCCGGCCAGGAACTCGGCCTTGCCCCGTACCGGTGCCTCGCCGGCGAGAACCGCGTCGGCCACGTCGGCGAGCTCGGTCGCGGCGTCGCGGGCCACTGCGGCGGCGGTCGTCGACGTCGGTCCGGCCGAGACGGTCATCACCTGCCCGACCAGGTAGGGAACGCCGTGGGCGGCCCAGGCCAGGTGCGCCCGGACGAGGTGTTCGCTCGGCACGTAGGCCGTCGTGCAGACGTCGCCGAGAACCTGCCGGAGGGTGACCGTGGGCTCGAACGGCACCGCGAACCGTAACGGGGTCTCCCAGGGATCGGGCGGCGCCTGCCCACCCGTCGAGCCGACGTGGAACAGCCTGGCGTTCGTCAGCGATTCCAGGTGCAGCCCGTCGAGCACGGTGAACATCTCGCGCTGCCTGCGGTAGCCGGTCACCACGATGACGTGCCCCGAGTGGTGGCCCTCGTAGTAGGCGCGGCACGACGGCAACTCACCCATGTCCATGGGAAGCAGCGGAACGCGGTCCTCACGCAGGAGCCCGGCGAGCGTCTCCACCACGTTCTCGTCGCCGGAGCTGAACGTGTCGAGACGCAGTCCCAGGTGCGTGCGGAAGATGCGGTCCTGGACCGCGTCCACCTCGGCGCCCATGCCGGTGTCCCAGCCTGTCGCGCTGTCGGCGCCCCGCCAGCGGTCACCGACGTCGTAGCGGTCCCACCGGTGGTCGTAGTGGACCCAGAGTTGGAAGTGCACGTAGAAGGCGTCGTGTCGCTCCCGGCCCCACCGGGACGCGGCGAGCGCCCGGGGCACCCAGAAGCAGTGGAGCCCGTCCCGGTCGTACATGAGTGGCACGTGGGAGTGCGTGAAGCCGTCCAGGTCGATCTCATCCATGTGTTTCCCCGCGCTGCTGGTCGTGCCGCGTCCGCTCGTCCGACACCCGGGCCGCCCGCCCCGACCCGGCTGGCGGGGCCGACCGGCCGGCGAGTCGTCGGCCAGCCCGCTGAAGTGGCTGACCCGGTCGCGTGGCTGGGAGGAGGAAGTAACGGAACGCACCACCGTGGACCAGCGGGAGCGTCGACAGGGCGCGGCCGGACGGTGACGCGGCACCGCGGTGCGGGGTGCGCGTCGACCGGCGCGCTACGTCAGGGGTGACGACGTGGGGGAGCATGCGCGACACCGGGCGTTCCACCCGGATCGGGGCCCTCATCGGAGTCGATGCCGTGACCGTCGGTCCGAGATCGGCTGTGTCGAGGCCGGTGACCGACTCGGAAGGGCTGTGAGCAGGGCGTACCCTCAAGCCGTCTTCTTCCTTCCCGTCGCGCGCCGGTGGGCGTGGCGGTCTTGCTGAGGACGGCTCGACGGTACGCGATCAACCGTCTGGGCACGACCCGTCGCAGGCCCCGATTTACCGCGGGTGGAAGCCCGGAGACGGCGGCGGGTACGAGCCGTCCGACGTCTCCGACCGGTCCACTATGGATGTCTGGTCGCGGCGGTCGGGCCCTGTCGTATCCGAGTCAGCGGTACAGGAGGCCGCAGGCCAGCAGCGCGCAGCCGAGCCAGCCGCTGAACGCCGCCAGTGTGCCCGTGGCCGTCGCCGACGCGATCCGGCCGACGAGGAACCGGTGCACCAGCAGCGAGACGACCAGGCTTCCCGCGAGCGGCAGCGCGCCGAGCCGAAGCAGGTCCCATACGCCCGGGCCGTCGTAACACGCCAGCGTTTTCTCCGCGCACAGCCTCGCGGGGCCGGGGGATTCCGGGCCCAGGCCCAGGAACCCCGGACCGAGGATCCAGGTCGCCGCGGCGATCGGTGCGAGCACGGCGAACGCGTACCAGCCGGCCAGCACGGCGAGGCTCCGTCGGGCCACGGTCCACTGCATCGCGCGACACTAGCAACCGGGGCACGGCCGACCGTCGGCGTCGACGCCCACCGGATCGCTGCGGGCCGCCACCGCCCCCAGCGCGGGCGGCGCGACCGAGGTCCGGCCGGTCGCCCGGGTCACGGCGTCAGGCGCTTCTCGAACCAGTGGTGGGCGTAGGGCTCGGCGTTGTACGCCTCGATCTCGCGGTAGCCGCAGGCGCGGTACATCGCGATCGCCTCGGTGAGGGTGCGGTTGGTGTCGAGCCGGACGGCCGTCCAGCCCCGCTCGGCCGCGTGCCGTTCCAGCTCGCTCAGCATCCGCCGCCCGATCCCGAGCCCGCGTACGGAGTCCGCCACCCAGACCCGCTTGATCTCGGCGGGCGCGTCCCGGTGCAGCTTGACCGCGCCGCAGCCGACCGGCTCGGCGTTGAGGGTGGCGAGCAGGAACACGCCGGCCGGGGGGACGAGTTCCTCGTCGTGGACCGGATTGCTGCGGCCCGGGTCGAACCCGCCGTCGAAGCGTCGCGCGACCTCCCGGGCGTAGGCCCGCACGCACGCGCGGGCCCGCGGGTCGCCCGGCGGGCAGGGCCCGATGAGCACCATCGACGCGACGAGCAGCCGCTCCACCTCGGCCATCGCCGCGACGAGCCGCTCGCGGCGTCGCCCGGTCAGCGGCGCCAGGATCGACCGGGCGAACCCGTCGGAGCGCTCGTCGAGTTCGGTCCACTCGGCGCGGCCGGCGTCGGTGAGCGCGGCGACCCGGACCCGCCCGTCCCCGCCGACCTGGTCGGAGGGCCCGACGGTGACCAGCCCGTCGCCCTCCAGCGCGCGCAGGAGGCGGCTGAGGTGGCCCGAGTCCAGCCCGAGCCGGGACCGCAGCGCCGCGACCTCGGCACCGCCGGGGCCGATCTCCCACAGCAGGCGGGCCTGCGCGAGGGGGCGGGCCCGCGCCATGTACTCGTCGTCGAGCGCCCCCACCCGTTGGGTCACCGTCCGGTTGAACCGCCGCACGGCGGCGATGTGCTCCGCTTCCATGATGCCTGACCTTAGTCAGGCATATGCCGCCCGCGCCAGCGCCGCGCGCAGGAGTGCGGGGCGGGGCCCTGCCGGCGATCCTGCGGGGGCCGGCGCGACGGCCCCGGGTCGGCGCCCGCCGCGCCGCCCCCGGGGCCGTCGAACGGGCCGTCCTCAGGAGGCGGTGCAGGAGCGCACCTGCGGGCGGGTCCAGGTGCCGTTGGCCATCGTGGTGAACCCGAAGACGTTGCCGCTGCCGTTGGACCGCATGGTCATGACGTTCCCGCTGCCGTCCCAGCTCGGGGTGCCGTTCCAGGTGGCGGAGACCTTCTGCGGGGGCGTCACCTCGACGACCACGGTCCAGTTGGTGGCGCCGCTGACCGTCACCTCGCTGTTGAACCGGTCGCCCCACCGGGTGCCGTCGCGCAGGGTGGCGGTGCAGCTTCCGCCCGGCGGCGGGGTGGTCGGGCCGGTCGTCGGCGGCGGCGTGGTCGGCGGGGGAGTGCCGTTGTTGAGGGCGGCGAGGACCGCGTCGTACGCGGGCTTGCGGTTCCCGCCGTTGTCGAACAGCAACGGTGTGTCGGAGGCCCGCCAGGAGTCGCTGTCCCGGATCCCCCACACGGTGATGCCGGTGCACCGGGCGACCGCGAGGCAGTCGTTGACCACGTTGCGGTACGTGGTGGGCGAGGCCCCGGCGATGTCCAGCTCGGTGATCTGCACGTCGACGCCGAGCGCCGCGAAGCTGGACAGCGTGGTGCGGTAGTTGCCCGGGTAGGGCGAGCCGCTGTTGAAGTGCGACTGGAGGCCCACGCAGTCGATGGGCACGCCGCGCTGCTTGAAGTCGCGGACCATCGCGTAGACGGCCTGGGTCTTGGCGTGGCTCCAGTCGTCGGTGTTGTAGTCGTTGTAGCAGAGCTTCGCGCCGGGGTCGGCGGCCCGGGCGGCCCGGAACGCCGCCTCGATCCAGTCGTTGCCGGTGCGCTGAAGGTTCGAGTCGCGCCGGGCGCCGCTGCCGCCGTCGGCGAACGCCTCGTTCACCACGTCCCAGGCCACCACCTGACCGCGGAAGTGGGTGGCCACCTGCGTGACGTGGTTGAGCATCGCCTGGCGCAGCGCGCTGCCGCTCATGTTCTGCATCCAGCCGGGCTGCTGCGAGTGCCAGGCCAGGGTGTGGCCCCGCACGCTCATGCCCCGGCTGCGGGCGTGGCTGACGATCCGGTCGGCGTTGGCGAAGGTGAACTGCCCCTGCTGCGGCTCGGTGGCGTCGATCTTCATCTCGTTCTCGGGTGTCACCGAGTTGAACTCACGGTTGAGGATCGTGACGTAGGTGTTGTCGCTGAGCTTGTTGGCGGCGACGGCGGCGCCGAAGTAGCGCCCGCGCTCCGCCGCCGACGCGCCCAGGGTGGTCCCGGCGTTCGCCGCGCCGGGCAGGACCGTGGCGCCGGTCGCCGCGAGCAGTCCCACGGCGGCGACGACGAGGGCCGCGCGTGTGCGCGAGCGCGATCTCGGCCGGGTGTCCCGGTGGCACCTCTCGATCATTCCTGCTCCTTCCGGGGGCCGTTCCGCACCGTCGGGGGCGGACCGGTGTGGTGGGGGGTGTGCCGGACCGGGGCCGCTCGGCGGACTGCGCGGCGGGGGCTGCGAACCCACTGTCATCGACCCCGGTGGATGTGGAGTATGTCAGCGCGACGCGCGGACGAGCAAGAATTTCCGGAAAACTATCGAGAGCCTAGAAGGGGGTCTCCCCGGGGCGTCCGGGAGGCACGGCAGGTCAGCAGGGTTAGATGAAGCACGATGGGCACTCGTGCCGATCCTCGTGCGATCAGTGCGAGTGCCCGTCGGCTGGATTTTTCGGGGTGGTTCCGTAACGGGGCAGGGGTGTTGTCAGGCCCGGCCGCCCGGCGATCAGGCCCCGCGCCTGGCCAGGCCGCCCATCTTCACCGCCGTGAACACCGCCGCGGCCAGCGCCACGTCGGAGAGCAGCATCAGGCCGATCGCGTACGACCCCTGCACGCCGTACACCCAGCCCATCACCAGCGGCGGGACGAAACCGCCGAGCCCGCCGGCGGCGCCGACCAGCCCGGTGACCGCGCCCACCTGGTCGGCGGGGGCGACCCTGCCGACGAGGGCGAACACGGCCCCGCTGGACGCGCCGAGCAGCACCGCCATCCCGAGCAGCGCGATGGTCGCCACGGGCAGCAGCGCGGGCTCGAAGGCCTGCACCACCGCGAAGGCGGCCACCCCGCCGAAGCACCACACCAGCACGGGCACCGGGTGCAGCCGGTCGGAGAGCCAGCCGCCCAGCGGGCGGGCGAGGACGGCGAGGACCACGAACCCGGCCGTACGCAACGCGCCGTCGGCGGCGTCCAGGCCGTAGGCGGTGCCCAGGTACGCGGGCAGGTACACGCTGAAGGCCACGAACCCGCCGAAGCCGACCGCGTACAGGAAGCACAACTGCCAGGTCACCGTCAGCCGGCCGACCGTCGCGAGACGCCGCCACGCCGACCCGGTCGGCCGGACGCGGTCCGGCGCGTCGCGCAGCAGCAGGAACGACAGGACCGCGTAGCCGGCGAGGATCGCGGCGACGAGCAGGAACGGCGCCCGGGCGCCGTAGGCGTCGGCGAGCCGGACGGTGGTGAAGTTGGCGATCGCGGTGCCGCCCATGCCGATGCCGAACACGCCGATCGCGAAGCCGCGCCGCGCGGGCGGGTACCAACCGGAGACCAACGGCACGCCGACGGCGAAGGCGGTGCCGCCGATGCCGAGGAAGAAGCCCGTCACGATCAGCGCCGGGTAGGAGGAGACCGCGCTCAGGGTCAGCACCGGCACGATCGTGGCGAGCGTGACCAGCGGGAAGACCACCCGGGCGCCGTACCGGTCGGTCAGGGCGCCGACCGGGATGCGGCCCAGCGACCCGACCACCACCGGTACGGCCACCAGTAGGGACTGCGCGGCGAAGCTGAGGTCGAGGCGTTCCTTGATGCCCGGCCCCAGCGGCCCCAGCAGCGCCCAGCCCCAGAAGTTGACCAGGAAGCCGAGGGTGGCAAGGACGAGCTGGGTCGTGGCGCCGGACCTGCCCGGCCCCGGTGCGCCGGTAGTGCCGGGGGAGGCCGCACCCGGCTTCGGGGTGGCCCGCGTCGACTGTCCGTCAGGGGCGATGCTCATGGCTGTTCTCCGTCGAATCGTCCTGCTGCGGCCGTCACCGGCCCGAGCGGCTGCGGCCCCCGCGCGGGGTGGGCAGCTTCGGCGGGCCCTCCCAGCCGGGGCGGCCCGGCCGCAGCCCGGGCCGGTCGTCGCGGCTGCGGTAGACGACGTACGGGCGGGTGGCGTAGCCGACGGGCGCGCTGAACGCGTGCACCAGCCGGGTGAAGGGCCAGAACGCGAAGAGGGCGAACGCCGCCAGGATGTGGATCTGGAAGGCCACCGGCACGCCGGCCATGACCTCCGGGTCCGGGCTGAGGTAGAACAGCGACCGGAACCACGGCGAGATCGTCTCGCGGTAGTTGTAGCCGGGCCCCGACACGTTGGCGCGCACGGTGGCCCAGAGTCCGAGCACGATCACGCCGGCGAGCACCACGTACATCGCCTTGTCGTTGCGGGTGGTGGCGGCGAAGACCGGGCCGGTGAGGCGCCGACGGGCGACGAGGATGCCCAGGCCGATCAGGGTGCAGAAGCCGGCCACCGTGCCGACGAACACGGCCATCAGGTGGTAGCCGTGCTCGGTGATGCCGACCGCCTCGGTCCACGACTCGGGGATCAGCAGGCCGCCCACGTGCCCGATCAGGACCATCAGCACGCCGAAGTGGAACAGCGGGCTGCCCCACCGCAGGATCGTGCTCTCGTAGAGCTGCGAGGAGCGGGTGGTCCAGCCGAACTTGTCGTACCGGTGACGCCAGATCAGCCCACCCACCAGGACCACCAGGCACAGGTACGGGTACACGACCCAGAGCAGCGTGTTCATCGGTCTCGTCCTCCGTTCGCGGTGGCGGTGCTCCGGGCGCTCACCGGTGGCCTCTTTCGTTCGCGACTGCGGTACTCCGCTGCGCTGCGTTCCTCGCGCTCACCGGCGACCGCCCAGGGTGGTGGTGTCGACGAGCCCGAACGGCTCCAGGCCGACCTGCTCCACCGGGGGGCCGGTACGGGCCAGCCGGGCCGCGGCGGCGAGATCCGCCGGCCCGGCGGGCGGCAGCATCTCCCGGACGGCGGCCACCGCCTGCCGGTACACCGACCGCTCCCGCCCCAGCGCCTCCACCAGCAGGTCCAGGCCGACCCGGCTGTCCCGCAGCAGCCGCCACCCGCCGTCGTCCACGGCGGACAGGTCGAGCACCGCGGGCAGGAAGTCGGGCAGCTCGCCGTCGACCACCTCCAGGCCCGCCCGCTTGTACGCGGCGGCGAAGCCGACGAGGGCCTCGCCCCGCTTCCGGGTGTCCCCGCACGTGTAGTACGTCAGGTGCAGGCAGCAGCGGCGGCGGAAGTCGAACAGCTCGACGTACGCCGAGCGGAGCTGGCCGGGGTCGGTGGCCTCGCGGTGCGCGACCACCTCGCGCAGCGGCCCGGCGACCGCCGCCGGCAACTCGTCGAGGGCGGCGCGCAGCACCGGCAGCGCCGCCATGACCTCCCCGTCGGGGTAGCGCAGCAGCAGCGAGGCGGCCCGCGCCCCCACCGCCCGCCAGGTGGGCCCGCTCATCGTCCGTCCCCGTCCTGCTCGGCGTCACGAGGTCGGGGCGGGAAGAGCCCCTTCGGGGTGCCCTTGCCGTCCCAGTTGAGCAGGTTCACCCGGCGGGGCTCGTCGCCCGGGTCGGTGAACCCGTCGGCGGTCTGCCGGTCGCGCAGCATGTGGAAGGTCTCCACCTGCACCGGCACCGGCGTGCCCGACGACTCCCCGAAGGGACCCTGCCCGTACGGGCCGCCGCCGCCCATGCCCGGGCCGCCCTCGTAGTCGAGGCTGCACTCGGTGGCGATCTTCTCCAGCCCGTGCGCGTCCTCGGCGTGCGCCGCCGGGATGACGTAGCGCTGCTCGTACTTGGCGATGGCCAGCAGCCGGTACATCTCGTCCATCTGCTCCCCGGTCATGCCGACCGCGGCGGCGATCGACTCGTCGGGCGCCTCGCCGAGGTTGATCCGGCGCTGGTAGGAGCGCATGGCCGCGAGCCGGTTGAGCACGGCGCGCACCGGAGCGGGATCGCCGGCGCTGAAGAGCTCGGCGAGGTACTCCACCGGGATGCGCAGCGCGTCGATCGCGCCGAAGAGGTTGCCCGCGTCCTCCGCGTCGTGGCCGGTGTCGCGCAGCACGTCGGCCACCGGAGACAGCGGCGGGATGTACCAGACCATCGGCATGGTCCGGTACTCCGGATGCAGCGGCAGCGCCACCTCGTACTTCATGATCAGGTCCCAGACCGGGGAGCGCCGCGCGGCGTCGATCCAGTCGTCGGGGATGCCGGCCGCCCGGGCGGCCTCGACCACGGCCGGGTCGTGCGGGTCGAGGAAGACCGAGCGCTGGGCCTCGTACAGGTCGTCCTCGTCCCTGACCGCCGCGGCCTCGGCGACCCGGTCGACGTCGTAGAGCATCAGCCCCAGGTAGCGCAGCCGGCCGACGCAGGTCTCGGAGCAGATGGTCGGCTGGCCGATCTCGATGCGCGGGAAGCAGAACGTGCACTTCTCGGCCTTGCCGGTGCGGTGGTTGAAGTAGACCTTCTTGTACGGGCAGCCGGTCACGCACATCCGCCACCCACGGCACCGGTCCTGGTCGACCAGCACGATGCCGTCCTCGGCCCGCTTGTAGATCGCCCCCGAGGGGCAGGACGCCGCGCAGGACGGGTTGAGGCAGTGCTCGCAGATGCGCGGCAGGAAGAACATGAACGTCTTCTCGAACTCCTGCTTCACCTGGTCGGAGACCTTCGCCAGCACCGGGTCGCCGGCGGCGATCTCGTTGCCGCCGGCAAGCGAGTCGTCCCAGTTGGCGCTCCAGGTGATCTTCGTGTCCTGGCCGGTGAGCAGGGACTTCGGCCGGGCGACGGGCGTGTCGTCACCCGCCGGCGCGGTGAGCAGGTGCTCGTAGTCGTACGTCCACGGCTCGTAGTAGTCCTGCATCGACGGCAGCTTCGGGTTGGCGAAGATGCCGAACATCTTCTTCACCCGGCCGCCGGAGCGGGGCTTCAGCTTCCCCGAGCGGGTTCGCACCCAGCCGCCCTGCCACCGCTGCTGGTCCTCGTACGTGCGTGGGTAGCCCTGGCCGGGCCGCGTCTCCACGTTGTTGAACCAGACGTACTCGACGCCGGACCGGTTGGTCCACGCCTGCTTGCACGTCACCGAGCAGGTGTGGCAGCCGATGCACTTGTCGAGGTTCATCACCATCGCCATCTGGGCCATCACGCGCATCAGTACTGCACCTCCTGCGAACGGCGGCGGATCACGGTGACCTCGTCGCGCTGGTTGCCGGTGGGCCCGAGGTAGTTGAACGCGAACGACAACTGGGCGTACCCGCCGATCAGGTGGGTGGGCTTGACCAGCAGCCGGGTCAGCGAGTTGTGGATGCCGCCGCGCCGGCCGTTGACCTCGGCCTTCGGCACGTCGATCACCCGCTCCTGGGCGTGGTACATGTAGACCGTCCCCTCGGGCATCTTGTGGCTGACCACGGCCCGGCAGACCACGACGCCGTTGCGGTTGACCGCCTCGATCCACTCGTTGTCCCGTACGCCGATCTTCGCGGCGTCGATCTCGCTCATCCACATCGTCGGTCCGCCCCGCGACAGCGTCAGCATCAGCAGGTTGTCCTGGTACTCCGAGTGGATCGACCACTTCGAGTGCGGCGTGAGGTACCGGACGGTGATCTCCAGCTCGCCGTTGCGGCCCAGCCTCGGCTCGCCGAAGAGCCGGTGCATGTCCAGCGGCGGCCGGAAGATCGGTAGCGCCTCGCCGGCCTCGTGCATCCAGTCGTGGTCGAGGAAGAAGTGCTGCCGCCCGGTGAGCGTGTGCCACGGCTTGAGCCGCTCGGTGTTGATGGTGAACGGCGAGTAGCGTCGACCGCCGTGCTCGCTGCCCGACCACTCCGGGCTCGTGATCACCGGTACCGGGCGGGCCTGGGTGTCGGCGAAGGTGATCTGCTTGCCCTCGTGCTCGGCGGCCAGGTCCGCCAGGCGTACGCCGGTGCGCTTCTCCACGTCGCGGAAGCCGGCGGTGGCGACGCGGCCGTTGGTGGTGCCGGAGAGGGCGAGGACCGCCTCGCAGGCGTGCACGTCCGTCGCCAGCGACGGCCGCCCGTCGGCCACCCCGCCGCGCACCTCGCCGTTCTTGCGGCGCAGGTACGCCACCTCCGGCCGCACGTCGACCGCCACGCCCTTGCCGGACGTGCCGAGGGTGTCCATCAGCGGGCCGAGCGCGGCCAGCTTCTCGGCGACCGCGCCGTAGTCGCGCTCCACCACCACCAGCTTCGGCATGGTCCGGCCGGGCACCGGCGTCTCGCCCTCGGCCGCCCAGTCGCGCACCCGGCCGTGCGGGGTCGCCATCGCGTCCGGGGTGTCGTGCAGCAGCGGCGCCGCGACGAGATCCTTGCGTACGCCGAGGTGCTCCGCCGCCAGCGTCGAGAACGCGCGGGCAATGCCGTGGAAGGCGTCGAAGTCGGTGCGGGTCTGCCACGGCGGGTTGATCGCCGGGGTGAACGCGTGCACGAAGGGGTGCATGTCGGTGCTGCTCAGGTCGTGCTTCTCGTACCAGGTCGCGGCCGGCAGCACGATGTCGGAGAAGAGCGTCGTGGAGGTCATCCGGAAGTCCAGCGACAGCAGCAGGTCGAGCTTGCCCTCCGGCGCCTCGTCCCGCCAGGTCACGTCCTTCGGCCGCAGCTCCTCGGGCGCCTCCTCGGCGCGCAGGTTGGCGTCCGTGCCGAGCAGGTGCCGCAGGAAGTACTCGTTGCCCTTCGCCGAGGAGCCGAGCAGGTTGGCCCGCCACACGGTCAGCACCCGCGGCCAGTTCTCCGGGGCGTCCGGGTCGGTGCAGGCGAAGCGCACCCGTCCCTCGCCGAGCTGCTCGGCCACCCAGCCGACCGGGTCGTCGGGGCGGGCGGCCAGGGCCTCGTCGGCCAGGTCGAGCGGGCTGCGGTCGAAGGTCGGCATCGACGGCATCCAGCCCGAGCGCGCCGACTGGGCCAGCAGGTCCATGGTGTGCTTGCCGGCGAAGGCGCCCGTGCCGATGGGGGAGGAGACCACGTCGGCGGAGTACGTGTCGTAGCGCCACTGGTCGGTGTGCACGTACCAGAAGGCGGTGCCGATCATCTGCCGCGGCGGGCGGACCCAGTCCAGGCCGAACGCCAACTGCGCCCAGCCGGTCGCCGGTCGGCACTTCTCCTGCCCGACGTAGTGCGCCCAGCCGCCACCGTTGACGCCCTGACAGCCGGTGAGGGTCACCAGCGCCAGGATCGCCCGGTAGGTGGCGTCGGAGTGGAACCAGTGGTTGGTGCCGGCGCCGAGCAGGATCATCGAGCGGCCGCCGGAGCGCTCCGCGTTGTCGGCGAACTCCCGGGCCACCCGGGCCACCTGCGCCGCCGGCACGCCCGTGATCGGCTCCTGCCACGCCGGGGTGTACGGCGTCGCGGCGTCGTCGTAGCCCGCCGGCCACTGCCCGGGCAGCCCGTCGCGGGCAACCCCGTACTGGGCCAGCAGCAGGTCGAACACGCTGGTCACCATGATTTCTTCGCTCGCGCCCGTCCGCCGGATGCGCCGCGTCGGCACCCCGCGGCGCAGCACCTGCGGGGTGTCGGTGTCGAAGCGGGGCAGCTCCACCTCGACCGCGTCGCCGGCGCCGAGGCAGGTCAGCGCCGGCTCCAGGTCGCCCAGGTCGAGGTTCCACTGGCCGTCCCGCTCGCCCCAGCGGTGCCCGAGGCTGCCGCGCGGCACGGCGGGCGCGTCGGTGGCCGAGTCCCACAGCACCGTCTTGAAGGCCGCCTCCTTGCCGTCCTCGCCCAGGTCCTCGGCGGTGAGGAACTTGCCCGGCCGGTACGCGCCGTCGGCCCCCGGCTCCAGCGTCACCAGGAACGGCAGGTCGGTGAAGCGGCGGACGTAGTCGACGAAGCGCGGGGTGCGCCGGTCGACGAAGAACTCCTTGAGCACGACGTGCCCCATCGCCATCGCCAGCGCGCCGTCGGTGCCCGGCTGCGCGGGCATCCACTCGTCGGCGAACTTGACGTTGTCGGCGAAGTCGGGGCTGACCACCACGACCTTCTGGCCCCGGTAGCGCGCCTCGGCCATCCAGTGCGCGTCGGGGGTGCGGGTCACCGGGACGTTGGAGCCCCACATGACGAAGTAGGAGGCGTCCCACCAGTCCCCGGACTCGGGCACGTCGGTCTGGTCGCCGAACACCTGCGGCGAGGCCACCGGCAGGTCGGCGTACCAGTCGTAGAAGGACAGCATCGACCCGCCGAGCAGCGACACGAACCGGGCGCCGACGGCGTGCGACACCATCGACATCGCCGGGATCGGGGAGAAGCCGGCGACCCGGTCGGGACCGTACTCGGCGATCGTGTGCACGTGCGCGGCGGCGATCATCTCCTGCGCCTCGTCCCAGCCGATGCGCACCAGGCCGCCCTTGCCGCGCGCCTTCTGGTAGCGGCGGCGGCGCTCCGGGTCGGCCTGGATGTCCGCCCAGGCGGCGACCGGGTCACCGAGGCGCGCCTTGGCCTCGCGGTACATCTGGACCAGCACACCCCGGGCGTACGGGTAGCGCACCCGGGTGGGGGAGTAGGTGTACCAGGAGAACGCGGCGCCCCGGGGACAGCCGCGCGGCTCGTACTCCGGTCGGTCGGGCCCGACGCTCGGGTAGTCGGTCTGCTGCTGCTCCCAGGTGATGATGCCGTCCTTGACGTACACCTTCCAGGAGCACGAGCCGGTGCAGTTGACCCCGTGCGTGGAGCGCACCACCTTGTCGTAGGACCAGCGGTCCCGGTAGAAGGCGTCCGCCTCCCGGCCGCCGATCTGGTGCAGCGTCCGGCCGTCGGCGGACACCTCGGCCCGGCGCACCAGGCCGCCCATGGCCAGCAGCGCCCGCCCTGCCCCCTCGGTCGCTCGTGACATATCCACATCCCTCCGGTAGATCACCGTGAGCCCCACGTTTGCGGCGATTACCCCGGAGCGCAACCGGAGGCGGGGGCCCGGAGCCCATCGTCGCGACCCACAGCCCGGGGCGACCGGGCCGAAGGTCCCGAGATCATCGGGACTTCCGGCGGCCGGTCCCGGCCCAGCTCGGGCGGCATATCTCGCCGCCTGAGCGGCGGTGGCGGGCACCGCGATCGACGTCGATAAGCGTGCCGGCGGCGAGGAGTCCGGCTTCCCCGTGACCTACCGCGCGGCGCCGGCCGCCGGGGTGATCCGGTCCCAGGCCGGGATGGGCAGCGCGATCACCGCGGCCGGGAAGAGCCCGTGCTCCTCGTTGTCGATGTGGCGGTGGAGCCGGTCCAACGCGGCCAGCACCGCCGGCCAGTCCGGCGCCGTCCGGTCGACCGCGCCGAGCACCCCGTGGATGTCCTCGTGCTCGGCGCAGAGCTTTTCCACCGCGTCGGCCAGGCTGCCCTCCGCCCGCAGTTCGACGAAGAGCCCCTCCTCCTCGGTGGTGGTGTGCGGGATCAGCAGGGCCAGCAGGGAGTCGAGCGCCGCCAGCGCGTCCGCGCCGCCGGCCCGCACCGCGTCACGCACCCGGCCGGCGGCGTTGGCGATCGCCTCGTGCTCGGCGGAGAGTTGGCCGACCAGGGGGAACTCCCGGCAGCCGCAGTAGTTGCACATGCTGATCATCTCCAGGATCACGACGACGTCCGGTCCCATCCTCGGCGCGGCCGCGGCACCGCCGGCAGGGCCGACCGGCCCGGTACGCCGGGACGACGGGCCCGCCCCCGACCGTCGCCCGCCCGTCGCGGCTGCACCGCCGCCCGCCTGCCGGCTCAACGGCGGCCCGTCGGGTGACGGCGTGGCTGGCCGGCCGGTCGCCCGGCTATGGTGGGCGCATGCAGGATCGGCACGGCCTCCGCCGCGCCGGCAGGCGGGTCTCGCTGCCGGCGCTGCTGATGCTGACCGTGCTGGTCATGGTCCTCTCCGCGGCGCGGGCCGTCGGGCTGTGCATCGTGTTCCGGCGCGCGCGACGGGCCGTCCCCGGCTGCGTGCCCGCGTGGTCGGCCGACCGCGCTCCGCCCGGGCTGACGTTCGCCGTCTGAAGCCCGTCCGCCTTCCCGCGTCCGACGACGCGGGCCCGTGGCTTGGAGCGCCATGCCCACCCCGCACCATGATCGATCCATCCTGCCCCGCTCCGTCCGCGACGGAGCCCGGATCATGCCCGCCCCGCGACGGGGGTGGTGAGCATGCTTGCCCCCGGCGCGTACGCCCGTCTCGGCCTGCGCCATCCCGTCGCCCTCGACCTGGGCACCTCGACGGTGCGGCTGTGGACGCCGACGTGCGGCACGGTCGTCGCCGAGCCCGCCGTCGTCGCGTGGAACTCGGCCGGCGCCCAGGCCGTCGGGCGGGCCGCCATCGCGCTGCGCGACACCGGTGACGTGAAACTGGCGTGGCCGGTGCGGCACGGCGTGGTGACCGACTTCTTCGCCTGCGTACACCTGCTGCGGGTGGTGGCCGCGGCCAGCGGACGGCCCGCCGACGACGTCTCCCCGGTCGTGGTCGGCGTGCCGGCCACCGCCACGCTGCGGCAGAAGGACCTGCTCGTCGCGGTGGTTCGCCACGCGTTCGGCGGGCGCGTCGCCACGGTGGAGGAGCCGCTGGCCGCCGCCCTGGGCTGCCGGGCCGACCTCGACGGCGACGACGTGGTGGCGGTCGACATCGGACAGGGCCGCACCGAGATCGCCCACATCGCCGACCGCGCGGTCGAGGCCGCCGAGCGCGTGGACGTGCCCAACGCCCTCGACCAGGTGTCGCTGATCGCCGCCGCGGTACGACGTCTGGGCGCGCGGCCCGTGTGGCCGGGGCGCCGCCGGCTGCTGATCACCGGCGGCGGGGCGGTGCACCCCGAACTCGGCGCCCGGCTGGCGGCGCTGACCGGTCGCGTCGTCACTATGCCCGCCGATCCGCACCTGGCCACGCTCGCCGGCCTGCGCCTGCTGCTCACCGGCTGAGGCGGTGGGCGGCCGCCCGGCCTGCGGTGCCGCGCGACCGCCCACCGCGCCGCCCCATCGCGCCGGGACCCGACCCGTCCCGGCCCCTCCCCGCATCCCCTGGAGTTTTCGATGGACGTCGAACTGACCCCGCTGCCCGGTATCGGGATCCGCCGCATGTTCACCACCGCCGCCGGACTGCGCGTCGGGGTGGTGACCCACCACGCGGGCGGCCGGCGCGAGCTGGTCCACTCCGACGGCGACGACCCCGACGCCACCCGCAGCATCAGGCTGGAACGTGACGAGGCCGTCGTCCTGGCCGGACTGCTGGGCCTACTCGACGCCCTCGACGTCACCGCCTCCGGCGCCGGAGTTCCGGCGACGACTACCCCAGCCGTCGGCGGGTAAGCCCCCCCGACCGGCCGGGGGAGGAGGCGACGTGGGGCGAGCGCCGGGTGGTCCGCCGGGCCGCCGCCGGACACCGGTGACGCTCAGCCCTGCTGTCGTAGGTAGGGGCCCAGAAGCTCCCGGGTGAGGGCGAGCACGGCGGCTTCCGGGGTGCCGTTCTCGATCATCTGTGAGGACGCGTAGACCACCGCCTGAACCAGTTCCGCCGCGGCGGCCGGGTCGCTCGCGCCGTGCTCGGCCAGGGCCGCCACCAGCGGCGTACGCAGCTGGTCGTGCAGGACGCGGCTCTCCTCGGCGAGGACGGCGCCCGGCACGCTGGCGGCGAGCCCGCGCATGACCGCGTGCTCCCCCTGGGCGACGAGGCGCAGGTTGGCCTCGACGTAGGCCAGCACCCGCCCGCCCGGGTCGGTGGCCTGGTCCATCTGCTGCGTGACGTACGCCGACCACTCCGGGAACATGTCGGCGATCACGGCGTTGAGCAGGTCCTCCCGCGACTTGAAGTACTGGTAGACGCTGGGGCGCGCCAAGCCTGTCCGCTTGCCCACCTCGGCCAGGCTCGGCGCCTGCGCCCCGCTCTCCGCGAGGATCTCCCGCGCCGCCGCCAGGATCGCCCGCCGCTGCCGGGCACGGTGCTGGGCCACCGTGGGCGCCTGGATCTTCGGCACGGAACCCCCCCCATCGTCACGGCACGGGCATCAGTCGCCCGTCGATCATCTCGTACACCGTCGTGCAGTGGCGCAGCACGTCGTGGTCGTGGGTGACCATGACGGTGGCGACGTCGTTCTCCTTGGTCTCGCGGGCGAGCAGCTCCACCACCTCGTGACTGCGGGCGCGGTCGAGGGCGGCGGTCGGCTCGTCCACCAAGAGTAGTCGTGGCCGGTTGACCAGGGCACGGGCGATGCCGACACGTTGCCGTTCGCCACCCGAGAGCTGGTGCGGTCGGCGGTTCGCCTTGTGGGCCATCCCGACCTCGTCGAGCAGGGCCGTCGCCTCGCGGGCCCGGGAGCCGTGACCGCCGAAGCGGGCCGGCAACCGCAACTGGTCCACGGCGGTCAGCGCGGGAATGAGGTTGCTGGACTGGAACACGAAGCCGACGAACTCCCGGCGCAGGGCCGCCCGCGCCCGCGCGCTCGGCACGGTCATGTCCCGCCCGGCGAGGGTGACCTGGCCCGAGGTCGGGACGGTCAGCCCGCCGGCCACCGCGAGCAGGCTGGACTTTCCGGCCCCCGAGGGGCCGACGACCGCGACGAACTGCCCGGGGGCGACGGTCAGGTCGACGCCGTCCAGGGCCGGTACGGTGTCGTCGCCGTCGCCGAAGCGCAGGCTCACGCCGCGCATGACCAGTCCGGTGTCGGTCATCGGTTCGCTCCCAGTGCGGTCAGCGGATCCACCGCGGCGATCCGGACGATGGCCACGGCCGCTCCGACCAGGCCGAGGACGAGCAGGAGGAGGGCGGCCACCGCGGTCGCCGGCGCGCTGAGCGCGAACGGGATGTTGCTGCCGACCAGGCTGCCGGCCGCGGTGCCCACCGCGACGCCCGCGCCGACGGCGAGCAGCAGCAACGCGAAGGCCTGGGCCAGCCCGTCGCGCAGCAGGTATCCCGTCGGAGCGCCCATGGCCCGCAGCACGGCGATCTCCGCGCGGCGTTGGATGGTCCACACGGTGAAGAAGGCACCGACCACCAGCGCCGAGATGGCGTAGAGGAACCACTCGATCAGTTGCAGGGTCGACGTCTCGGCGGTGTATCCGGGCGAGGCGCCGTACGACTGGGTGCGGGACAGGCTCTCGGTGCCGGCGGCACGGTCACCGGCCGCCAGGTCGACCTCGGCGCCGTCGGCGGCCCGCACCGCCACGGCGGTGATCTCGTCGTAGGTGCCGCCCGGCACGGGCTCGCCGGGGCGGACGCCGGCCTTGATCTCCTGCCAGACCCGCAGCGGCAGGTAGGCCACGTCGACGTGCCCGAACGTGTGCTGCTCGGCCATGGCGCCCACCACCGTGAGCCGGGTGCCGATCCGGTCGACGGTGACCGTGTCGCCCACCCGCAGCCCGGCCTCGATCGCGGTCCGGCTCACCACGATGCCGTCGGCGGCGTCCAGCCGGGCGCCCTCGGCCACGGGCGGGGAGAGGAACGAGTCGGTGGGCACGCCGAACAGGGCGAGGTCGATCTCCACGCCCGAGTCGCTGCGGGCGTTGATCAGCGCGTTGCCGAAGGGCGCCGCGTCGGCGACCCCGGACTGCTCCTTCCACGACTCGACCGCCGAGGCGTCGACGACGCTGCGGGAGAACGCCGAATCGTGCTGCACCCCGTCGGCGAAGGCGAAGGAGGTCGCCGGGATGCGCTGGAGCCCCGACACGCCGTCGTTCACCAGGCCCGTGGAGAGCCCGGACAGCAGCACCACCAGCACCGCGATGAGGGCGACGACCGCCCCCATCAGGCCGAACCGGGCCTTGGCGAACCGCAGTTCGCGTACCGCTAGGAACATGCCCACCACCGGGGGCGCAATTTTACCGACTGCATGTCGGCATCGTACCAACATGCTGTCGGCATCCTTGCCCGGCGCCGGCGGGGCGGCGCCTGGCTACACCGACCCGACGAACTGGCTGACGTGGTAGGCGGTGCTGCGGTTGTCGGGTGTCCTGGTCCACTTCGAGACCATCAGGTGCAGGTCGTTGGGCCGCCGGCTGGACCACGGATGGATGAAACCGCCGTAGAGGCCGGGCTCCTGCCAGGAGGTGACCTGGATCCGCTCCGGCGTCCAGACCCGGTCCGGCCCGTCCGCCGTGCGCGTGACGATGCACCCGGTGGCGCAGTTCAGGTAGGACATCACCCAGGTGCCGTCGGCGAGCCGCCGCACCGAGGGCTCGCCGAAGCGGCCGGTCAGGATCGGGGTGCACGGGCGGCCCCAGCCCCAGTTGCTGCCGTTCCAGCCCCAGCCCTCGTACGACTCGGGGAAGAACAGCCGGTCCCAGCGGACCCGGCGCAGCATCATCGGCCCGTGCTGGCGGCCGGCGCGCACCGAGAAGACGTACACCCAGTCCCCGTCGCGCTGCATCGTCCACATCTGGAACGGGTCGGTGTTGGCGCCGTCGTTCCACCACTTCAGCGGCGTACGGATGAAGTCGTTGCCGTTGTCGCTGTAGGCCAGCCCCGCGTAGCGCGACCGCCAGTGCGGCCCCGCCGGGCCGGCGGAGTGCCAGTTCTCGATGCTCATGTACGACACGAGCTGGCGGCCGGTCTCCGGGAAGGCGATGCCGTCGTTGGGGATGACGGTCACCTCCCAGAGGCCGTCGATGCCGATCCCGTGGTGGCCGTTGTGCATCAGCTCCGGGGCCCGGCCGTTGCCCGCGACGCGGGCGGCACTGTCGAAGACGATCCCACCGGCGGCGCCGGGGTGCACGGCGGAGCGCAGCATCACCGGTGAGCGCCAGTCGTTGGGCAGCGGCGGACCCTCGGGCCACGGGGTGTCGAACGTGTCGCCGAACAGGTAGCCGATCGAGCCGTTCTCCAGCACGTACGGGATGCCGAGGTCCGTGCCCGCGACCCGCCACCGGTGGTTGGTGTCCAGGTCGGCGCCGGTGAGGCGCTTCTTCCACGAGGCGGCCCGGGCCGTGCCGGGGGCGAGGACCGGCGCGACGGCGGTGGCCAGGCCGGCCGCGGCGACCGTACCGAGTAGCGAGCGGCGGGTGATCGTCATGACCGTCCTTGTCGCGAGGGGGCCCGCAGGGCCGCGGACGTGGGGACCGGACCGGGCGCGCCGGCCACATTCAACCATCGATGTCGATGTGTGGTTGGAACGTACGGCCAACCGGCCGGCATGGTCAAGGACCGCCGGTGCGCCCCGACGCCACCCCCGCGGACCGGCGGCGGGGCCCGGTCGCCGGACTCGTCGACGACGAAGCCGCACGTGGCGGATTGGACGGGGCCAGCGCGGGCATGACAGGGTGCTGCTGGTGCGCACGGGTGAGGGGTAAGCGTCTGTGGCCGATCCGCATACAGGCTGGTCTTCCGGCGATCCGCAGGCGGTGCTCGACGGCTTCGAGCAGCTGCCCGGATTCGTGTGGATCTTCGAGGGGCCCGAGCTGCGGGTGGTGGCCGCGAATCCGGCGGTACGCGCCGCCGTCGGCAACCGCAGCGGCCTGATCGGTGAGCCCTTCCGGCAGGCGGTGCCGGAACTCGCCGGCCAGCACATCTTCGAACTGCTCGACCAGGCCCTGCACGGCATCCGTTCGCACGGCTACGAGCAGCGCGTGCTGACCGACCGGGACGGCGACGGCAGGCTGACGGAAGCCTTCTACACCTTCGACATGGCGCCGTGGCACAACCCGGACGGCTCGGTGCGCGGGGTGATCGTGCAGGCCGTCGACGCCACCGGTGTAGTGGCCGCCCGGCAGGCTGCCGAAACCGCCGCCGCCACCGCCGAACGCCGCTACCGTCAGGCCGCCGGCCTGGTCCTGGAGCTGCAACGCAGCCTCCTGCCCGACATGTTGCCCGTTTTGCCGAACGTCCAGGTCGCCGCGCACTACCTCGTCGCGAGCAGCGACCTGGTCGCCGGCGGGGACTGGTTCGACGCGGTCCCCCTGCCCGACGGACGGCTCGCGCTGACCGTCGGCGACATCGTCGGGCACGGCGCCACGGCCTCGGCGGCCATGGGTCAACTCCGCACGGTCGCCCGGCAGGCGTTGCAGTCGGGGGGCGGCCTGCCGCAGGTGCTGGCCGCCCTGGACGACTTCGCGGCGCGCACCCCCGCGACCCGGGCCGCCACCACCTGCCTCGCGGTGCTCGACCCCACCAGCGGGGCGCTCGAGGCGGCCAGCCACGGACACCCGGCGCCGCTGGTGATCGGCGCCAGCGGCGACAGCCGGTACCTGCCGCTGGCGCCCGCGGGACCCCTGGGCACCGGAGCCGGCCCCGCCCCGGTCCACGCCTGCCAGCTGCGGGCCGACGACGTCCTGCTGCTCTACACCGACGGCCTGATCGAGCGACCCCGGCAGAGCCTGCGCGAGGGCGCCCGCGTCCTGGCGGACACCGCCACGGCAGCTCGGCGAGGAATGTTGACCGAGGCCACCACCGTCCCGCAGCGGCTACCCGACCGAATCTGCACCCTCGTCACGGAGCGCCTCGCCCTGGCCGGCGGCGGCTTCGGCGACGACACCACGCTCCTCGCCGCCCACCTCCTGCCGAAGCCCGTCGCGCCCCTGCACCTGACCCTTCCCGCCGACACGACGGCGCTGCGCCCGATGCGTCGGCAGATGAGCGACTGGCTCACCCGGATCGGGGCCAGCGGCCCGGATGCGAGCGACCTCGTCCACGCCGCGGGGGAGGCCGCGACCAACGCCATCGACCACGCCTACCCCAGCGGCACGGCCGGGATGTTCACGGTGCACGCCACCCTGGACGACCAGGGCGTCGTGCACGTCACCTGCGCCGACCAGGGACGGTGGCGGCCACCGGTCCCCGACCCGGGGGGCCGCGGCCGTGGACTGACGATGATCCGCGGGCTCGTCGACCGGGCGGAGGTCCGGCACACCGAGGCGGGCACCACCGTCGGCATGCACCACCACATCGGCCAGGCCACCAACGTCACCACCGTGGCCACCGCCCAGGCGGCCGGCCCCCACAAGCAGGCCACCGTCGCCGAGGAGTTCGCGGTCGCCGTCATCGAGACACCGGCGGGTCGGGTGCTGCGGGTGCAGGGGCCGGTGGACCTGGTCACCGGCCCACAGCTGCGCGCCGCGATCATGCAGGCCAGCCGCGGCGGCAGCCTGCCGCTGACCATCGACCTCACGCCGGTCACCCACCTGAGCAGCACCGGCGTGAAGATCCTGCACGAGGTCGGTCGGATCATCACGAGCCTGCGCGTCACCGCCACCGGGCAGAGCCCGGCCCACGGGGTGCTGGAACTGACCGGGCTGGGGCACCTGCTGCCGGAGGCCACCGCGAGCGGAAGCGACACCGGGCACCAGCGGTAGTCGGACCGGACAGCCGCGTGGCCGCCCGCCGGCACGGGAGGCATCCTGGTGGCGGCGGGCCGTCACGGGTACGGGCCCGCGCCGGACCCCGTTCCGGGAAAGAAAACCCGGGCGGGCTGTCCAATCGGCCGTCTCCCGTCCGTAGTGAGGGCGTACGGCGGTCGTGCCGTACGACAGGGACGCGACACGAGGGAGTCGGATCGTGAAGTACATGTTGCTCATCAACGCCGGTGCGGTCGGCGAGGACGGCGGGGCCGACGGGTGCGACGTCGGCGACTGGATGGCCTACGACAAGCAGGTGCGCGAGGCGGGGATCCTGGTCTCCGGCGAGTCGCTGGCGGACCTGGTCACCGCCACCACGGTGCGGGTCGGGCAGGACGGCAGGCGGACCGTCACCGACGGCCCGTTCGCCGAGACCCGTGAGATCCTCGGCGGCTTCTACGTGATCGACGTGCCGGATCTCGATGTCGCGCTCGACTGGGCGGCGCGCTGCCCCGGCGCGCGCGGGGGCGGCTCCGTCGTGGTCCGGCCGGTCGCCGAGTTCGGGAGCTGAGCGCGGTGGGCGGAGCGCCCGCCGGCACCGGGGGGACGGACGAGGCGCCGGCGGCGGTCGTGGAGGCGGTGTTCCGTGAGGAACGCGGTCGACTGCTGGCGGCCCTCGTCCGCCGCTTCGGCGACCTCGACCTGGCCGAGGAGGTCACCTCCGAGGCCGTCGAGGCGGCGCTCGCGCGGTGGCCGGTCGACGGCGTTCCGCCCAGGCCCGGCGCCTGGCTGATGACCACGGCGCGCCGCAGGGCGGTCGACCGGCTGCGCCGGGACCAGGCCCTCGCCGCGCGGCTGGCCATCCTCCAGGCGGAGGCGGACCGGGCGGACCCCGCCCCCTCCTCGGGGACGGACGGCGGGCTGCCGGACGAGCGGCTCCAGCTCTTCTTCACCTGCGCGCACCCGGCGCTCGCGGCCGAGGACCGCGGGGCGCTGACCCTGCGCTACCTGGCCGGGCTGACCACGCCCGAGGTGGCCCGGGCCTTCCTGGTGCCGACGGCGACGATGGCCAAGCGGATCACCCGGGCGAAGAAGAAGATCCACGAGGCCCGGATCCCGTTCCGCGTGCCCGGCGCGCAGGAGCTGCCGCAGCGGCTGCCGGGAGTGCTCCAGGCCGTGTATTCGATCTTCACCGAGGGCTACGCGGCCAGCGACGGCCCGCGTCTGCAGCGGCTCGACCTCGCCGAGGAGGCCATCCGGCTGGCCCGGATCCTGCGCCGGTTGCTGCCCGCCGAACGGGAGGTCGCCGGGCTGCTCGCGCTCATGCTGCTGGTCCACGCCCGCCGCGACGCCCGCACCGGCCCGAACGACGAACTGGTGCTGCTCGACGAGCAGGACCGGGGCCGCTGGGACCGCCCGATGATCGCCGAGGGCCTCGACCTGGTGCCCGTCGCGCTGACCGGCGGCCCGCCCGGCCCGTACGGCGTGCAGGCCGCGATCGCCGCCCTGCACGTCGAGGCGGCGGACCTCGCCACCACCGACTGGCCGCAGATCGTGGCGCTCTACGACGTGTTGCTCGCCCTGGCGCCGTCCCCGGTCGTGGCGCTGAACCGGGCCGCCGCCGTGGCGATGCGCGACGGCCCGGGGGCGGGCCTGGCGCTGCTGGACGAGCTGGCCGACGAACCGCTGCTGCGGGGGCACCACCCCTACCCGGCCGCCCGGGCCGACCTGCTGCACCGCCTCGGCCGGCACGCCGAGGCCGCCGAGGCGTACCGGGAGGCGCTCGGCCTGGCCGGCACCGGACCCGAGCGGGCCCTCCTGCGACGCAGGCTGGAGGCGATCGAGCGGCCCCGCCCGTCGGGGACGTGACGGCACCCGGCCGGGTCCGGGCCCGCGCGCCGTGCGGGCGGGGGAGGGGAGGTGCCGCCCGCCCGGCCCGGGGCGCAGCTGATCTGGCACGATCGGAGCCCATGCATCCCTTCGGGCGCTTCCTCCCTGCCGGGTTCAACCAGGTGGCCGCCGACAGCTGGGCCAACGACGAGCGGATCGTGATCCAGGCGACCTTCTTCAACCTGGTTCCCGACCTGCCCGCCCCGCTGACGGATCCGGCCGCGCTGCGGCGGGGGATGGCGAAGATGGCGGCGGCCCAGGGCGGCGCGCTCATCGAGGCGGACGTCACGCCGGTCGGCGGCCAGCCGGCGCTCCGCCAGATCGTCAAGGTCAAGCTGCCCAACCAGCCGCACGGCCAGGCGTTCCTGGGCAGCTACATCGTGCCGAAGGCCGCGTGCAGCGCGGTGTTGCGGGTGCAGGCCGCCGAGAGCGGGAGGTCCGGCCAGCGGGAGGCGACGGTCATGGACCAGGTCGGCCCCACGAACTACTTCCGGCCCCACCCGTACGGGCCCGACGGCGAGGGCGGCCTGCCGTCGCACGTCGCCGACGACCCGGCGTACGACGCGCGGTTCCCGCAGCACCCCCTGACCCGGGTGCGCCAGGTGATGGCCCAGCTCGCCCGGCAGGTCGAGCTGCACCCCGGCTTCGCGGCGCTGCCACCGTTCGCCGGCTGAGCCCGGGCGCGCGGCGGAACTCACCGCCCGCCAGCTGCGCGGCGCTGCGGGCCACGCTGCCCGAGCACATGATCCCCTCGCGCTTCGTGCAGGTGGCGGCGATACCGTTGACCGCGCACGGCAAGACGGACCGCCGGCGCCTGGCCAGGGGGGAATATCCCGTCAGTCCCGGATCACCCGGACGATAGACTGCCCAGACCCGGGCCGCGCACGGTCGCGGCCGGGTGCCCCCAGCGGCAGAGATGGAGTTGTAACCCGTGCTGACGATGCAGGACGCGCTTGCCCGCCTCGACGAGTACTGGATCGGGCAGGGGTGCCTGACCGTACAGCCGATGAACACCGAGGTGGGTGCCGGAACGCTCAACCCTGCCACGTTCCTGCGTGTCCTCGGTCCCGAGCCCTGGCGGGTCGCCTACGTCGAGCCGTCCGTGCGTCCCGACGACGCGCGCTACGGCGAGAACCCGAACCGCATCCAGTGCCACACCCAGTACCAGGTGATCATCAAGCCGGAGCCGGGCAACGCCCAGGAGCTCTACCTCGGCAGCCTGGCGGCGCTCGGCATCGACGTGCACGAGCACGACGTCCGCTTCGTCGAGGACAACTGGGCCTCGCCCGCCCTGGGCGCCTGGGGCCTCGGCTGGGAGGTCTGGCTGGACGGGCTGGAGATCACCCAGTTCACCTACTTCCAGCAGGCCGGCGGGGTGAACCTCAAGCCGGTCTCGGTCGAGATCACCTACGGCATCGAGCGCATCCTCATGGCGCTCCAGGGCGTCCGCCACTTCAAGGAGATCCGCTACGCCCCCGGGGTCACCTACGGCGAGGTGTTCGGGCAGGCCGAGTACGAGATGTCCCGTTACGCCCTCGACGACGCCGACGTCGAGTCGACCCGCCGGATGCTCGACCTCTTCGCCGCCGAGGCCCAGCGGATGATCGATCTGCGGCTGCCGATCCCCGCGCACACCTTCGTGCTCAAGTGCTCCCACGCCTTCAACGTGCTCGACGCCCGGGGCGCGATCTCGACCGCCGAGCGGACCGCCGAGTTCGCCCGCATGCGCAAGATGTCCGCCGCCGTGGCCGAACTGTGGGTCGAGCGCCGGGCCGAGCTGGAGCACCCGCTGGGCGTGGCGTCCGCCGCCGAGCCCGCCGCCGCGCCGGCGCTCACCCCGGCTGCCGGCTCCGGCGCCCGCCGCCTGGTCCTGGAGGTCGGCGTCGAGGAGATGCCGCCGAGCGAGGCCCGCTCGGCCGTCGCCCAGCTCCGGACGCTGGTCACCGAGGCGCTGGCCACGACCCGCCTGGAGCACGGCGTCGTCGCCGTCGACGCCACGCCCCGCCGGCTGGTCGCCGTGGTCGACGACGTGGCCGCCCGCGAGGCGGACCACGAGCGGATCGTGCGCGGCCCGCGGCTCACCGCCGCGTTCGGCGCCGACGGGTCGCCCACCCCCGCCGCCCTCGGCTTCGCGCGGTCGCAGAAGACCGACGTCGACGCCCTGGAGCGCGTCGACGTGGACGGCGTCACCTACCTGGCGGTCGTCCGCAAGGAGCAGGGCCGCGACGTGCTGACCGCGCTCTCCGGCGCGCTCGCCACCGCCGTCGGGACGCTGCGCTCGGCGAAGAACATGCGCTGGTCCGACCCGCAGCTGTCGTTCACCCGGCCGATCCGCTGGATCGCCGCCCTCTGGGGCGACGAGGTCGTGCCCTTCACGGTCGGTGCGCTGGCCGCCGGCCGCACGACCCGGGTGCTGCGCAGCAGCGCCCAACCGCAGTTCGACGTCGCCTCCGCCGAGGAGTTCACCGACAGGTTGGCCGCGGCCGGCATCGTGCTGAGCACGCAGGCCCGCCGGGAGACGATCGTCGAGGGCGCGGTCAAGCTCGCCGCCTCGGTCGGCGGTCACGTCGACGTCGACGGTGAATCCGCCCTGCTCGACCAGATCGCCTACCTGGTCGAGGCGCCGACCCCGGTGCTGGGCTCGTTCGAGGTGGACTACCTGCGCGTGCCGCACGCGATCCTGACCACGGTCATGCGCAAGCACCAGCGCTACCTGCCCGTGCGCGACCAGGACGGCGGGCTGCAGCCGTACTTCGTCACCATCGCCAACGGCGCGATCGACGAGGACGTCGTGCGGGCCGGCAACGAGGGCGTGCTGCGCGCCCGGTTCGAAGACGCGTCGTTCTTCTTCGTCGCCGACTCCGAGGTGGCGCCGGAGCAGATGCGGACCCGACTGACGACGCTGACCTTCGCCGACAAGCTCGGCTCGATGCACGACCGGGCCGACCGGATCAGTGCCATCGCGGCCCGGCTGGCCGACGCGGTCGACCTCGACGCCGCCGACCGGGCGGTCCTCGACCAGGCCCGTGAGCTGGTCAAGTTCGACCTGGGCTCGCAGATGGTGACCGAGCTGACCAGCCTGGCCGGTGTCATGGCCCGCGAGTACGCGCTCGGCGCGGGGAAGCCGGAGCCGGTCGCGCAGGCGCTGCTGGAGGTGGAGCTTCCGCGCAGCGCGGGTGACGCCCTGCCGGGCACGCCGGCCGGCGCGATCCTCTCCCTGGCCGACCGCCTCGACTACCTGTGCGGCCTCGCCGCGACGGTGGGCCTGCCGACCGGGAGCAGCGACCAGTACGCGCTGCGCCGGGCGGCGCTGGGCCTGCAGGCGGTGCACCGGGCCTCCGCGGTGCTGTTCCCGCTGTCGCTCGTGGACGGGTTGCGCATCGCCGCGGCACAGCAGCCGGTCGACGTGCCGGACGCGGTGCTCGACGGGATCGGCGAGTTCCTCGGCCGGCGCCTGGAGCAGGCGCTGTCGGAGGAGGGCGTCCCGGTGGACCGGGCCCGCGCCGTCATGCTGCACAGCGACCGGCCGGCCCTGGTCGACGCGCTGTTGCGCCGGCTGCAGCAGGTCGAGGACGACGAGGACTTCCGGCGGCTGGTGGAGACGATGCAGCGGATCCGCCGCATCGTGCCGGCCGGCACCGCCCCGACGTACGCCGCCGAGGTGCTGCGCGAGCCGGCGGAGCTGCGCCTGCACGGGGCGCTGCAGGCCGTCGCCGGGTCGCTCGGGGACGTGACCGACCTGGCCGCGTTCGCCCGCGACACCCGCGAGCTGAACGCGGCGGTGACGGCGTTCTTCGAGGACGTGTTCGTGATGGCCCACGAGCCCGAGGTGCGCGCGGCCCGGCTGGGGCTGCTCGCCGCCGTCGCGGACCTCGGGACGCCGGCCCTGCACTGGGAGCACCTGCGCGGCGCGTAGCGGCGCCGCGGCGGACGCCGTCACCGCGGGCCACCCGGGTGGCCCGCGGTGACGGCGGGGCTCAGCCGACCGACTTGTTGTAACTGTCGATGGCGCTCTGCACGCTCGCCGCGGCGTCCTTCATGGCCTGGTCGGCCGGCTTGCTACCGACGATCGCCGCCTCGAGGCCGTCCTCGGACGCCTTGCGGGCCTGCGGCATCACGCCCAGCAGGCACCCGGCCGACGCGACCGACGGCGGCAGCGCGTGCAGCTGGTCGACGGCGGTGCGGAACTGGGGGAACTTCGCCATCCAGTCCTTGTCGATCTGCTCGTCGAGCGCCTTGGCGTTGATCGGCACGTACCCGGTGCTGGTGTGCCACTTGGCCTGCTGGACCGGGCCGGAGGCGAACTTCACGAACTCCCAGGCGGCCCGCTTCTCCTTGTCGCTGTGGCCGACACCGTTGATCCACAGCGAGGCGCCACCGATGATCGGCCCGCCGGTGGACGAGCTGCTCACCTTCGGGTACGGGGCGGTGAGCACGGTGAACTTGCCCTTCGCGGCGTCGACGTAGCCGCGCAGCACGCTGGTGGACTCCAGGTGCATGGCGACCGTGCCCGACTTGAACGCGGCCTGGGCGTCGTCGGTCTTGCGGCCGGTGTTCGTCGCGTAGCCGCCCTTCACCAGGTCCGTCCACCACTGCGCGACCCGCACGGCCGTCTCCTGGTCGAACTGCACCTTGGTGGCCAGGCCGCTGCGCCCGTTGCCCTTGTCGCAGTACTCCTTGCCGTCGGTGGCGAGCAGCTGCTCCACCAGCCAGCCGTAGATGGCGGCGTTGAAGCCGTACTGGACGGTCTTGCCGCTGGCGTCCTTGACCGTGAGCTTCTTCGCCAGCTCGCCGATCTCGGTGAGGTCCTTCGGCGGCTTCGTCGGGTCGAGGCCGGCCCGCTCGAACGCCTCCTTGTTGATGTAGAGCAGGGGCGTCGAGGAGTTGAACGGCATCGACCAGAGCTTGCCGTCGACCGAGTAGTAGCTGGCGATGTTCGGCTCGATGTCGCCGGCGTTGAAGCCGTCCTTCTCGATGAACCTGTGCATCGGCACGACCTGCTTCGAGTCGACCATGAAGCGGCTGCCGATGTCGTAGATCTGCACCAGGGCCGGCGTGCTCTTCTGCTGCACCGACGCCTTGTACTTCGCGATCGTCTCGTCGTAACTGCCCTGGAAGACCGCCTTGACCTCGACCTTGCCCCCGCTCTGGGCGTTGAAGTCGGCCACGAGCTGGTCGACGGCGGTGGCGTTGGCCCCCTTCATCGCGTGCCAGAACTCGATCGTGGTCTTGTCCGTGGCCTTCTCCAGCACCTCGGCGCCGGGCGCGTCCAGCGCGCCGCTGCCGCCGTCGGTGCCGGACCCGGAGTCGCCGCAGGCCGTGAGCGCGGCGGCGGCCACGACGGCGACGAACGCCGCCGCCGTACGGCGGAGCCGAGGTCTTCTCATTGGTTCTCCTTCTCGATGGTTCAACGCAGCGCCCCGGCGGTCAGCCCGCGGACGATGTAGCGCTGGCCGAAGATCACGACGGCCAGCGTGGGCAGCAGCGACAACGCGACGCCGGCGAGGACGAGACCCGGCTGCGCCGCCTCGGCGTCGTTGAGCTGGGAGATGCCGATCTGCAGCGTCTGGAACTCGGTGTCGCGGATCAGGATCAGCGGCCAGAAGTACTGGTTCCAGGCCGAGAGGAAGACGTAGACCCCGACCGCCGCGATGGAGGGCTTGGACAGCGGCACGATGACCCGCCACAGCAGCCGCCAGTGGCCGCACCCGTCGATCACCGCAGCGTCGCGCAACTCGCTGGGAAACTGCAGGAACGCCTGCCGCAGCAGGAACGTCCCGAACGCCGAGGCGAGGAAGGGCAGCACCAGGCCGAGGTACGTCAGCCCGCCCCGCGTCAGGCCCCAGTCGGAGATGGCCAGGTAGTTGGGGATGATGATCGCTTCCCACGGCACCATGAGGGTGGCGAGGAAGAGGCTGAACGTCGCCGCCTTCGCGGGCAGGCGAAGGAACGCGAAGGCGTACGCGGCGAAGATGCTGGTCACGACCTGCGCCACCGTGACGACCCCGGCCTGCACGGCGGAGTTCGCGTAGAAGCGGCCGAGCGGCACCGAGCGGAACACGTCGGTGACGTTCTGCCAGTGCAGCGCGCTCGGCACCAGCGCGGGCGGATAGGTCGCCAGGTCGCCGGGGCCCATCACGGCGCCGACGAAGCCGTAGTAGACCGGGAAGAGCACGGGGATCGCCGCCAGGCCGAGCACGAGGTAGACGGCGACCCGCCCGAGGTTGAGCTTTTTCATCGGTAGTGGACCCGCCGTTCGAGGACGCCGAATTGGACGGCCGTGCAGCCGAGCATGATGACCAGCAGCACGACGGCCTGCGCGCTGGCCGCGCCGAAGTCGGAGGAGCCGAAGGCGAACGCCTTCTCGTAGATCGAGTAGACCAGGGTCGTGGTGGCCTGGTCCGGCCCGCCCTTGGTCAGGATGTGGATCTGCCCGAAGCTCTGCAACGCGTGGATCGTGGAGACCACGACGAGGAAGAACAGCTGCGGGGAGAGCAGCGGCACGGTGATCCGCGACGCCAGCCGCCACCCGGTCGCGCCGTCCAGCCGCGCCGCCTCGACCACCTCGGGCGAGATCGCCGAGACCCCGGCGGAGAGCACGAGGATGTTGTAGCCGAAGTTCATCCACACCGTCGCGGCGCAGACGGCGGGCAGCGCGATCGACGGGTCGGTGAGCCAGTTGACCCGGTCGATCCCCAGCGAGCCGAGCAGGCCGTTCGCCACCCCGATCGCGGGGTTGTAGATGACGGCGAAGATGACCGACGCGGTCGCCACCGAGAACGCGAACGGCAGCGCGAACGCGGTGCGCAGCGTCCGTACGCCGCGGATGCGCGCCTCCAGCAGCAGCACCACGAAGAGCGCGCCCAGCACGGCCGGCACCACGGAGAAGAGCGTGAACAGCGCCGTCGTGGCCAGCACCTCGCCGAACTCCGCGGACAGCATGTCCCGGTAGTGTGCCGCGCCGACGTACTCCGACGCGGCGCCGAAGATGTCGTTGCCGTGCACCGACAGGTACAGCGTCCGCCCGAGCGGCCAGAACACGAACAGGGCGAAGACCGCCACCGAGGGCAGCAGCATCAGCCAGGCGAGACCGGTTTCGCCGAAGCGTGCGCGCCGGACCTGTCGGGCGGTGGAGGGCGCGGACACGGGGGTCAGGGAGCGGTCGCCCGGTGGCGCGCCGACGGTGGAAGGGGGAGGCACCGCAGCACCCTACCAACGCCATCGAAGGATAGACATCATTTGGTCACGGGCGTGTAAGGCGCCGTACATGCCGTGTTCATCTGGTGCCTGTCGGTCGAATCCGAGGCGGATCGCCGGGAGGGCGTCGAGGCCAGGTGCCGCTCGGCGCACCCCGTACCGCCGTGCGCCGCGCGACGCGGAAGGCGCCCGCACCGGCACGGACGCGGGACGCGTCCGCACCGGTACAGGCGCCCGGCGGGCGAGCAGGCCGGCGTGCGGCGCCACGGCGAGGTCCTCGCCGTGGCGCGCCACCGTCAGCGCAGGCGGGCCTCGATGGCCTCGATGATGCGCGGGCGCAGTTCCGCCGCGCGGACGACGGCGTCGACGGAGCCGACGTCGACCGCGCGCTGGATGTTGTGCACCCGGTCGAACTCCGCGGCCACCTCGCCGAGCTTTTCCACGCGCACCGACGAGCGCAGCTCGTCGAGCTCCGCGGTCAACGCCGCCCGGTCCGTGCCGGAGGCGGCCGCGACGCGGGCCTCCAGCTCCCGCACGCGCGGGTCGGCCGCGGTACGGGCGTTGACGTCGCCGGAGAACACCACCGCGGCGGCGGGGGCGCCGCCGAGCACCGAGGCGAACGAGCCCTCCAGCGCGAGCACGGTCATGTTCGGGTTCAGCGCCTTCGAGAAGACCACGAACGCGCCACCGTGGTACCGCGAGATCACGCAGAACACGATGGGCCCGCGGAAGTTCACGATCGCGCGGCCGATCTCGGCGCCGTACTCCAGTTGCAGCTTCCGCATCGACTCCGGCGAGCCGTCGAAGCCCGACAGGTTCGCCAGCACCACCAGCGGCCGGTTGCCGCTGGCCGCGTTGATCGCCCGCGCGGCCTTCTTCGACGACCGCGGGAACAGCGTGCCCGCGGTGTAGGTGTCCGGGCCGTCGGTGGGCGGGAACCCGCGCCGCGGCACCGCCCGCGACTCGATGCCGATCAGGCACACCGGCATGCCGCCGAGATGTACGTCCTGCACCGCCACGGTCTCCGCGTCGGCCATGCCCGCCCACCGCTCCAGCACCGGGTGGTCCTGGTCGGAGAGCGCCCGCATCACGGTCCGGATGTCGAACGGCTTCTTGCGGTCCGGGTTGGCCTCGGCGGAGAAGATCTCGCCGACGGTGGTGAAGTCGCTGCCCACCACGACGTGCGGGAAGTCGGAGATGTCGCGGTCGACGGGGTCGGTCGTCCGCGCCCGCCGCGGTGCCTCCTCGCCGGGCGCGACGTACGTGTGCTCGTAGTGCGCCATCAGCACGTCCCGCGCGGCGGTCAGGTTCGGCGCCCAGTACTGCGCCTGCCCGTTCGGGCCCATCACCCGGTCGTAGCCGCCGATGCCGAAGTTGTCCTCGGCCGACACCCCGCCGGAGAAGTCGAGCGACTGCTTGCCGGTGAGCACCATCGCCGAGTCCGGCGTCATCACCAGGACGCCCTTGGTGTGCATCAGCATCGTCGCCTCGGCGTTCCAGTACGGCTGCGCGCCGACGGTGATGCCCGCGACCACGATGTTGATCTCGCCGCCGTCCTGGGTGAACTCGACGATCCGCTTGAGCGCCGCAGCCACCCAGTCCATGTTCTCCGTGCCCGACTCCATCGAGATCCGGGCGCCCGCGGACAGCGCGTACCACTCCAGGGGCACCTGCATCCGCTCGGCCAGGTCCAGCGCGGCGATCACGCGGCGGCACTCCGGCTCCGACAGCGCGCCGAGCGCCTTCGTCGGGTCGCCGAGCAGCACGACCCTGGTGACGCCCTGCGGGTGCCGCCGGGTCGGCGTGGTCACCACGCCCGCGACGATCGCCGCGCTGTTGCGCCCCTTCGGCCGGTCGACCGGCACCAGCGCGTGGTCGTCGTCGAGGTCGTGCTCGACGAAGTTGCCGAGCAGGCCGGTCAGCTCGTACGGGTACACCGCGTTGCGGCTGCTCGCGCGCAGCACCTTCTGCCGGTAGTCGTCGAGCGGCTCGACCGGCTCGTCCGACGGCTCGCCGACGGTCAGCTCGGTGCCGCCGGTGGCGTCGAAGGAGATGCGTACGGCGATCTTGCTCAGTTCGCCGGTCCGCCGGTCGCGCTGGCGCGCGATGAACAGGATCTCCTCCAGCCCGGCGCCCGCGGTCGTCGGCAGCACGCGCCGGGCGATCATCCTCAGCTCCGCGCGGGTGAGGTCGCTCGGCGGCCAGACGTAGACCACGATCCGGTTGGTGCTGAAGCGCTTCTTCGACGGCCGCCGCGACTGCGCGCGGCGGATCGAGTCGAGGCAGGTGGCGAGGACGTCCTCGGCCGTCGGCAGCGCGACCAGCCGGCCGTCGTGCTCGCGCAGCTCGGTCAGGTCGCGCACCTGCGCGAACGCGACGAGGCGGTCGTCCGACGGGTTCTCCCGCGCCACGCACTGGAAGAGGTAGACCTCCTCGTCCGACGACGGCAGCCGGGTGAGGTCGAACTTGCTCAGCCGCTCCATCTGCATCCGCTGCGCGATGTACGGGTGCAGGCCGCGGATCAGCCGCTCCTCGATCATCCCGATGGTCGAGGGACGGAACGTGAAGTGGTGGTGCATCACCGCGCCGCTGCGACCCGCGACGGTGGTGGTCAGCCTGCGGACCTGGTTCGGCAGCGGGTGCGCGCTGACGACCTCGTGCAGCGCCGCCGCCATCGCGTCGAAGTCCGCCGGCTGGTTCTCCCAGGCCAGGTAGATGTCGACGTCGATGGCGTCGTGGCCGCTCGCCAGCTCCGTGAGGCCGCGCAGCGCGCTGCCCAGCGCGTCGAAGCTCACCGCGGAGGAGACCACGCACGAGTCCGTCCGCTCGGCGACGACGAACGTGCAGCCCTCGGCCTCGCTGGTGCGGACGTCGGTGAGGTCCTTGTTGCCGTAGTACCGCCGGGTCAGCACCTCCAGCATGACCGCGTTGTCCAGGTGGTCGCGGACGATCCGCTGGCCGAGCAGCCGCACCAGCGGCTCGGTGGAGCGCACCATCTCGGCGATGCGCTCGGCGCGGTCCGGCGCGTCCGGGTGCGCGTCCAGGTGGCGCAGGTGGCGGCGGACGTCGGCGTAGACGCGGGCGCGGTTGCGGCGCAGCAGCGGCTGGGCGAACCAGGCGAACACCACGCCGCGCGCGAGGTCGCAGACCACGGGGAAGCGGACCTGCGTCGCGGCCACCAGCCGCTCCAGCGCGAGGCCGGCCGGCTCGCGCAGCGACTCGTCCGGCGGCGGCTCCCGCAGCCAGGCGCGCAGCAACGTCGCGACGACCGTGGCGTCGGCGGACGCGCGCTGCTGGGCGAGGAAGATCCGGAACACGGCGGCTTCGAGCGCGGGGGAGCGCTCCAGCTCGGTGACGCCGTAGTGCCCGAGCGCCTTGGCGAGCTTGGCCTGGAACGCCTCCGGCAGCCCGGCCCGGTCGACGTCGAGGCACTGCAGGTAGGTGTGGAAGTACTCGCGGGCGCTGGGCACGTGGCCGGCACCGCCGCCGTCCTCGCCCGTCGGCCGGTTGCGGCTCAGCTCGGTGAGGTCGGCGAACACGCCGATGAGGCCGAGTTCGTCGGCCAGCGGCCGGTGGCCGTCCTCGGTGGCCGCCCGGCGCGCGGCGAGGTAGTCGTCGAGCAGCCGGCGCTCGTCGTGCGGGTCGACGTCGAAGCCGAGCAGCAGGCTGCGCAGGTCCTCCTGGCCGCGCGTGGCGCGCTCCCGCGCGGGGATGGTCGCGGGCGCGGCGGGCAGGTCCAGCTCGACGGCCTCGCCGGCCGAGGTCTCACCGGCCTCGGCGTCGTCGGCGAGCGGCTCCAGCCGCAGCAGCGGCGCACCCGTCTCCACCTGGGTGCCCACGGCCACGACGCATTCCTTCAGCCGCGCCCTGAACGGCGCCCGCAGCACCGTCTCCATCTTCATGCTCTCCAGCACCAGCACCGGCGCGCCCGCCTCGACCTCGGCGCCGACCTTCAGCGGCGTGGCGACGACCAGCGCGGGCGAGGGCGAACGGAGGACGCCGCCCTCGTCGCGGCTGACCCGGTGCGCCACGCCGTCGACCTCGACCAGGTGGATCGGGCCGTGCGTGCCGATGAGCAGGCGGTAGCGGGTGCCGTTGACGAGGATCTGCCCGGTGTGCCGGTCGAAGCGGTCGAGCTCGACGTCGGCGGTGCGGACGGTCGTACCCGCCTCGATGCCGACGCGGAACCGGTGCGCGCCCACCCGCGCGACGCGCACGCGGTACGCGACGCCCCGCAGCTTGAGGTCGAGCGGCCGGCCGCTCTCGTGCTGTACCTGCGGGCGCCCGCCGAACGCCGTCGACAGCAGCCGCTGCCGCTCGACGCGTTCCTCCTCCTCGTACGCCTCGATGGCGGCGGCCGCCAGCGCGACGGCGGAGTGTCGGTGCGTCACGAGCCTGCCCTCGCCCCGGACGCGGTCGATCCAGCCGGTGTCCGCGCTGGCGTCGACCACCTCCGGCTGGTCGAGCAGGTCGAGCACGAAGCTCTTGTTCGTCGTGCCGCCCTCGATGATCACCGTGGTCTGCGCCATCGCCCGGCGCAGCCTGCCGAGCGCCTCGTCGCGGTCGCGGCCGTACGCGATGATCTTCGCGATCATCGAGTCGAAGTCGGCGGGGATGGTGTCGCCCTCGCTGACGCCGGTGTCCACGCGGATGCCCGGCCCGGCGGGCAGGTCCAGCCGCGCGATGCGGCCGGGGGAGGGCGCGAAGTCGCGGTCGGGGTCCTCGGCGTTCAGCCGGGCCTCGATGGCGTGGCCGCGCTCCACCGGCGGCTCGCCCTCGAGCCGCCCGCCCGCGGCCACGTGCAGCTGCGCCTTGACCAGGTCGAATCCCGTGGTGGACTCGGTGATCGGGTGCTCCACCTGCAGGCGGGTGTTGACCTCGAGGAACGCGAACAGCTTGTCGCCGGGGTGGTAGAGGAACTCCACGGTCGCCGCGCCGCGGTAACCGACCGCGACAGCCAGCCGTTCGGCCGACGCCTTGAGTTCGGCCGTCTGCTCCGGACCGAGCACCGGCGACGCCGACTCCTCGATGACCTTCTGGTTGCGCCGCTGCACCGAGCAGTCGCGGACCCCGAGCGCCCACGCGGTGCCCTGGCCGTCGGCGATCACCTGGACCTCGACGTGCCGGGCGCCGGTGACCAGGCGCTCCAGGAACACGACGCCGCTGCCGAACGCCCGCGCGGCCTCCTGGCTGGTGCGCTCGTAGGCGTCGGCGAGCTCGGCCTCGCTCGTGATCACGCGGATGCCGCGCCCGCCGCCGCCGGCGGTCGCCTTCAGCATCAGCGGGTAGCCGATCCCGGCCGCCGCCGCCAGGGCGGCGTCCAGGGTCTCGACCGCGCCGCGGCTCCACGGCGCGACCGGCACGCCGACCTCCTCGGCGAGCAGCTTCGCGCCGATCTTGTCGCCGAGCTTGCGCATGGCGTCCGGGCTCGGTCCGACGAAGGTGACCCCGACCTTCTCGCATAGCTCCGCGAACGCCGGGTCCTCGGCGACGAAGCCCCAGCCGACCCACGCGGCGTCGGCCCCGGTCTCCACCAGCGCACGCTCCAGCACCTTCAGGTCGAGGTACGGGCGCGCGGACGCGGGACCGAGGTCGTAGGACAGGTCCGCCTCGCGGACGAAGGTGGCCGTACGGTCGACGTCGGTGTGCAGGGCGACGGTCTCGATCCGTGTCCCGGTCTCCGCGGCGATGTCCCGTACGGCGTGGATGAGCCGCATGGCGGCCTCACCACGGTTGACGATGGCGACACGACTGAACACCGACCGAGCCCTCCTTTAGACCAATGATGCGCGCGCCGCGATGCGGCGGCACCTTCGGCAGTGTCCACCCTTCTGCCTGTGGATCAAAAGGTCAGGGGGCCGAGTCCTCGTGGCGAGCGCCGGGCATCACGGCCATGAGCAGCCAAAACGCCGCCCGGGGCCTTGATCGTTTCCCGGCATGTGCTGCGGTCTTCCACTTCGTGGGAGGGTCCTTCCATCGTGCTCAGATGTTACTGACGGGTCCGTCTCGACCGGCGCCGCCGCGCGCCGGCCAGGGCGTGGCCCTCGGGCGTGCTCGCGCGGGTCGTCCCGTGCGAGCGCGACGTCGCCGCCGTGGGCCTGCGGACCGACCACGGCGCGCGAGGTGCGGGGGCTCAGGAAGGAGCGGTGCCGTCGTCGAGGTCGCCGGCGAGCGGCTCCGGGACCCGCATGCGCCACGCGTCGGTGACGAGTTCCCTCAGGCGGTCCACGGTCACCTGCGCCAGCCGCAGCATGACCAGGGGCAGCCCGTCGTACGCGGGCGTGGTGAAGAAGACCTCGGGCTCGCCGAGGAGCAACGCCTGCTTCTCCGCCTCGTCGCCGACGTACAGCACCGCGACGTCGGTCCGGATGACGCGCGGCCTGCCGGGTCGGCGCTCCGGGTAGGACCAGACGAACCCCTTGTCGGCGACCCGGAAGTCGAAGCCCTCGCTGTCGACCTCGACCACGTGCGGCAGCGCCCGTGCCAGGTGCCGGACGTCGTCGGCGTCAGCCATCGAGGTTGCTCCAGAACATCGTCTCCCGCACCCGCGCAGACTAGCCGCCGCGTGGGACACGACCGCGCCCGGCGAGCCCGTTTCCACTGCCTCGGCGCGCCTCGTCGCTCGCCCCACGACCGCCGCCGCAGGGCTGTGAGCTCGGTTACCTCACCGCCGAGCGGGAATGAGATCACCGGATCCGGATTTGGAGCCAGATGTGACTCCTGCACCCTGCCCAGCCCGGCTGCGCACCGACCGGTCGGAGGCGAGCCGATGACGGCCGCCGTCGACGCCCCCGAGAACCCGGCAGCCCCGCTGACGCGGGGTGACCTGATGAGCCCCCGGCAGCGCCTGCGGCTGGTCCTCGTCCTCGGCTCGCTGACCGCGGTGGGCCCGCTGACCATCGACATGTACCTGCCCGCGCTTCCCGCGCTCGTCGCCGACTTCCAGACCACGTCGGCGGCGGTCCAGCTGACCCTCACCGGCACGCTGGCGGGCCTCGCCCTCGGCCAGTTGCTGATCGGCCCGCTCTCCGACGCCGTCGGCCGGCGCGCCCCGCTGATCGCCGGCGTCGCGCTGCACGTCGTGGCGTCGCTGCTCTGCGTCGTCGCGCCGAACATCGCGGTGCTCGGCGCGTTGCGGGTGGTGCAGGGCCTCGGCGTCGCCGCGGCCTCCGTGGTCGCGATGGCCGTGGTCCGTGACCTGTTCGACGGCGCGGCCTTCGCCAAGCTGCTCTCCCGGCTGCTGCTGGTCATGGGGGCGGCGCCGATCCTCGCGCCGACCCTCGGGGGCGGGGTGCTGCGCTGGACGGACTGGCGCGGCGTGTTCGTGGCGCTGGCCGCGTTCGGCGTCCTGCTCGTCGTCGTCGCCGCGCTCGGCCTCCCCGAGACGCTGCCGCCCGACCGGCGCCGGCGCGGTGGCGTGGTCGCGACGGTGGCGCTCTACGGCTCGCTGCTGCGCGACCGTACGTTCGTGGGCCTGGTCCTGGTCGCCGGGCTGGCCATGGCCGCGCTGTTCGCGTACGTGGCCGGGTCGTCGTTCGTCCTGCAGGAGCAGTACGGCCTGGACGAGCAGGAGTTCGGGTTCGCCTTCGGGGCGGGCGCGGTCGGGCTGATCGCGGCGACCCAGTTCAACGTACGGCTGCTGCGCCGCCACTCGCCGCAGCGGATCCTCGTCGTCGCCCTGGGCGCGGGGAGCGTGGCCGGACTGGCGCTGCTCGCCTTCGCCGTGACCGGCCTCGGTGGGCTGCCGAGCCTGCTGGCGTCGCTGTGGGTGGTGCTCGCGGCGGCGGGCCTGGCGATGCCGAACGCGCCGGCCCTGGCCCTGTCCCGCCACGGGGAGGCGGCCGGTACGGCCTCCGCCCTGCTCGGCGCCGTGCAGTTCGGCGTCGGTGCGCTGGCCGCGCCCCTGGTGGGCGTGCTGGGCACCGGCGCGGTCGCCATGGCCGTCGTCGTCGCGGGGGGCATGCTGGCGGCGACGGCGGTCCTGCTCGTGGTCGTGCGACCGGCCCGGCTCGCCGGCCTCGAGCCGGATGCGGTGGTCCTGGCCGCGCACTGACCTGTCGGCGGACCGATCCGCAGCGGGGCAGCCGTGCCGGAATCGCGGAAGCGGGCATCCGTCGCGCGCCCGGCCGGCTCAGTCTGTTCCGGCAGCGTCCGTGCGTGCGTCAAGGTCCGCTTGACGTGGCGGGCCGGCGACGGCCCGCTTCCCCGGAGGGCGGACCGGCGGCAGGCGGGGGCTAGGTAGGGCTTCCTGCTCACGTGAGGCCCGCTCAGGTGCTGGGCGGGTTTTGGCCGCGCCGCCAAACCTCACCTTGGACGGCATGACGCTCCGCCGCGTACCGCTCTTGCGTAGACCTGGCATCGCGGGCCGCAGCCGAGTCCTCGGGCGAGGAGTGCCGCTTCCGGTCTCGCCAGCCAAGGAAGATGAATGCCGCGATCAGCAACGCGACAACCGCTACGAGGGACACCACCACCGGCTTCATGCCATCGACGCTACGACATGCGTGTCAGAAAGCGCCGTCGGCTTCGTCCGGCGGGTGACTGACTCGGGGAGTCGTAGCCCTCAGTTGACCGATGAGGCACCACCCAGTGGCGACACCGAGCACCGTGGTCATCGATCCGTAACCGATTCCCCGACGAACACATGATCATGGAGCGGCTGCCTGCCACGCTGCGGTGACACACAGCTCATCGACGGTCCAGCGGCCGTCGCGTTCACCGTCGCGTAAGAGCCACCGCACCCGTGGCAGATCCGCTGTCGGTGGAACATCGAGGACGACAAGTCCGAACATGCCCGCCCCGCTCACCTGCAACGGGGCGAAGTCAGCCAGGACAACGTCCTCGAAGTGTTCAAGATCGTTCCCATCAGGGGCCCAGATGCGGATCGCGCAGTAGCCCGATGCCGCGACCTTCTCCTTGACCCACCACTGGCCGTCGCGGTCGCGCTCGACACGAAAAATGTCGTGCATCGCGGCGTCGAACGCGCCCCGCGGCGCCCTCGGCAACCGCACCCGATCCGGTGCCACCAGTTCCGCGCCCATCCCCATGCTCGTCGCATTGCTGCCAGGCGGCATGAGAAACCACACCTGCACCCACCCGTCCGGCAGGTTGAGCATCAACTTTCTCCTTCCCGGCGATCGATCAGCGTTCGACACCCTAAGCACGCAGGGCGCCACCGATATTGGCAGCGGTACGCGGCGATCCCGGTCGTTCTTGGGCAGGCCGGAGACCACCACGACGTGACGACCAGGCCGGGCCGCCCGTGGACGATAACCTGCTGTCCGAGAACTGGCAGGGACGCCGGTATTCGGAGCGCCCAGAAGGTGAATCATGGTGAGTATGGACCGGGCGATGATCGCCGAGGCGGCGATACGCCGTATCGACGCGTGGCTCCGACAGCACGCGCCCCGAGCTCGTGCGGTGCTGCGACCGCCGGCTTCAGAGACCGATCTCGCAGCGGCTCAGGAGGCGGTCGGCCGGCAACTGCCACCCGACCTGCGGGCCTGGTGGCTGTATGCCGACGGAGCACGTTTCGGCCTTGACGTCGATGGCGGCACGCTCATCCCGCCCGGTTTCGTTCCCTACTCTGTCGACCAGGCCCTCGAGAGCCGCCGATTGTGGATGGACGTCGCCCGGCAGCTCGCGCTCTTCGACCAGCTGGAAGCCTTCATCAGCTCGGAGAACAACCGTCCGGCCGGAACGAGATGCGACACCTGGCTGCCCGCCTGGCTGCCCGTCGCCACCAACGGAGGCGGCGGAAACCTGTTCGTGGACCTGCGTGGCGGCCCTAAGCACGGCTGCGTCATGGAGTTCTACCGGGATGTGGGAGCCATGGCTGAGCACGAGTGGGCGGACATGGCCGCAATGCTCTATGACATCGCCGACCGTCTGGCGGAGAACGAGGCGTACCTTGATGACGCGGGCCGGATCTTCTGGCCGTGATGCCACACCAACGGTCGCTGGAGCCCGGCGGAAACTCGCCGGTCGCGATGCGTTCGGCGAGGTCGTCGGCGGTCTGCTCGTAGCGGTAGCACGGTGGAAAGCGGTTGTCGGCGAGGTGGTGGCCCCCTAGCCTGCTGGCTGTGCATGCCCCCAAGCAGCGGATGCGCCGGGTGAACCGGTGAGCAGCCGCCTCCGCGAGGTCGCCCGGCAGACGGTGGCGATCGCCGAGTTCGGCCGGTACCGCACCGGCGCCGGCGACGAGGTCGTCATCGGTGCGCAGGTGCGGGCCGCCGTCGCCGGCACCCGTCACCACCTGCCCGACGAGGTGCTCCCGGTCGGGGAGACGGTGGCCGGGGCCGGCGACGTCGAGGTGACGTACGAGTCGACGTTGCAGGCGGCCCACCGGCTCGGGCCGGGTGCGGCGTGTCTCGTGTTCGCATCGGCCAAGAATCCGGGCGGCGGGTTCCTCGGCGGGGCGAAGGCGCAGGAGGAGAGCATCGCGCGATCGTCCGCGCTGTACCCGTGCCTGCTCGCCGCGCCCGACTTCTACGCGTTCCACCGCGGCCAGCGCGACCTGCGATACAGCGATCGGGTCATCTACTCCCCGCGCGTGCCGGTGTTCCGTGACGACAAGGGCACCCTGCTCGACCAGCCGTACACGACGTCGTTCCTGACCGCCGCGGCGCCGAACCTCGGCGCGATCGTCCGCAACCAGCCCGCGCACGCCGCCGATGTGCCGGCGGTCCTGCGCCGCCGTGCGCGGCGGGTGCTCGAGGTGGCCGCCGCGCACGGGCATCGGACGATCGTGTTGGGCGCGTGGGGGTGTGGCGTGTTTCGCAACGATCCCGCCACGGTGGCGGCTGCCTTCGCCGACGCGCTGCGCGAGGTCGACCGGTTCGACCGCGTGGTGTTCGCCATCCGCGACAACCTGTCGGGCACTCCCGTGTACGGCGCGTTCGTGGCACGTTTCAGGACCACCGCGCCCGGCCCGGCAGGCGGTCGCGGCTGAGCGGTGCGGCTCGACGACGCGCGAGCCCGGTGCCAACCGCGCAGCGCCGCCGGCCGTGGTCAGCGCGGCTGCTCGGCGAGGCCCCGGATGCCCTGCAACGTGTCGGTCATGGCGTCCCGCAGCGCGGCCAGCCGGCGTTCGATGACCTCCTCCTCGTGCTCCGGGGCCCGGTCGATGACCAGGCTGAGCCCGGTGCGGCTGGGGCCGATCCGCACGGAGTGCGACAGCCGGCAGCCGCCGTCCTCGGCGGTGAGGCGGTACTGCCAGGTGGCACCCGGCCGGCTCGGGTCGGCGGGGCCGCCGCCGAAGCGGTTGTCGGGGTCGAGCACCACCCAACCGAAGACCTGTGGCTCGTCGAACCGCACGATGTGCGAGACGGTGCGCCACTCGCCCAACGCGGGATGCTGGTTGTGCCCCTCGAACCGGGCGCCGAGCTTCGGCCCCTCGCTGCCGTCCAGCCACCGCACCCGGCGCAGCTCCGAACTGAACCGCACGGGCAGCTCGATGTCCGTGACCAGCTCCCACACCCGGGCGGGATCGGCTGCCAGGTGGAGGTCGCACTCGACCGCCGGGCCGTCGACGTAGCGCACGGCATCCTCCTTCTCGTGTCCTTCACGGTCCTTCGCTCTTTCCGACCGCACCCGCCGTCGGAGGACGGGCGACAGCCGCACCGCACAAGGATGGCCCTCGGAGGGCCGACCGCGCAGCCCCGACGCGCTGACGCGTGTCGATCGGTGGCGCCGCCGCGATCGGCGTGACCGCCCGCGGTGCGGGGCGGTCCGGCAGGTGGGGGCCGGTATGGGCCCGTCCGGCCGCTGGGCCACGCTCGCCCTCGCTGTCGGTGTTACGACCGGCGGGTGACCCGGCGTCGGGGTCATGGCGGCGGCGCAAACGGGTATGCCGACGCATGGGAACCGAGGTGGTCGTGGTCGGCGCCGGCTTCTCCGGGCTGGCCGCCGCGCTCACGCTCGCCCGCGCCGGCGTGCGGACGCGGGTGCTGGAGGCGCGCGACCGGTTGGGTGGGCGGGTGCTCACCCGGTGGCTGGCCGACGGCACCCAGCTCGATCTGGGCGCCCAGTGGGTCGGCCCGACCCAGGACCGGGTCAACGGGCTGCTCGCCCGGTACGGGATCGCCACCTTTCCCTCCGCGGCGTACGGCGCGTCGTCGGTGCTGTTCCCCGACGGCCGGCACGCCGGGCCGCCCGAGGCCGCCGCGAAAGTCCTCGACCTGCTCGACGCCTACGCCGAGCGGGTGGACCCCGCCGCGCCGTGGGCGGGGGCCGAGGCCGCCGAGTGGGACCGTACGACGCTGGCCGGCTGGCTGCGCGCGGCCGCCCCGGACCCGGCCACCGCGCGCTATCTCGGGCGGCTGCTCGCGGGCGGTCTGCTGGCCGCCGGGCCGGACGAGGTCTCCCTGCTCCAGCTGGCGTTCTACCTGCGCGCCGGCGGCGGCAGCCGGGCGCTGCTCGCCATGGCCGGTGGCGCGCAGCAGGACCGGATCGTCGGCGGACCGCCGGTGCTGGCCGAGGCGCTGGCCGCCGCGCTCGGCCCGGACGCGGTGCGGCTCTGCGCGCCCGTGCGGGCGATCGGGCAGGACCGCGCCGGCGTGGTCGTGCACACCGACACCGACCGCGTCGAGGCGGACGCGGTGGTGGTCGCCGTGCCGCCGACGCTGGCCGGGCGCATCCGGTACGACCCGCCTCTGCCGCCCCTGCGCGACGCGCTCACCCAGCGGATGCCGATGGGCTCGGCGATCAAGGTCCACGCGATCTACCCGGAGCCGTTCTGGCGCGCGGACGGCCGTTCCGGTGTCGCCTTCTGCCTCGTTGGGCCGGTCACCGAGACGGTGGACAACAGCACCCCGGCCTCCCCGCGCGGGGTGCTGACCGCCTTCAGCTACGGCCCGGAGGCGAACGCCCTGCGACGGATGTCGCCGCAGGCCCGGCGCGCCAGCCTGCTCGACGCCCTGGCCACCGTCGCCGGACCGGCGGCCGGACGGCCCGAGGAGTTCGTCGAGTACGACTGGTCGGCGGACGAGTGGACGCGGGGGTGCTTCTGCGGGGCGCCGACCCCCGGCTCGTGGTGCGGCTACGGCCCGGAGCTGCGCCGACCCGTGGGGCGGGTGCACTGGGCCGGCACGGAGACCGCCACCCGGTGGGCGGGATACCTGGACGGGGCGATCGAGGCCGGCGAGCGGGCGGCGGCGGAGATCCTGGCGCGGCAGGGCAACTGACCCCGCCGCGCCGCTTCGCGGACCCGTCCGGGGGCCGCGGCTGTGCGACGATCGTCGGGCGTCGTGCCGACCGGTCCGCCCACGCACCGGTCTCCGGCAGGCATGCGGGAAGGCGCCACCTCGTTCGTCCCCCTTGGAGAGCATGATGTCCATGTCCCCGGCGCGGGTGCTCGCCGCGCTGAACGCGGTGCGGCCACCCGACCGGGCGTCCCCGGTCATCGGCAGGGCCGTCGTGATCGGCGGCAGTGTCGCCGGGTTGATGGCGGCCCGCGTGTTGTCCGACTACGCGGAGAGCGTCGTCGTCGTCGACCGGGACGATCTACAGGTGACCGGCGGGCGGCCGGGCGTGCCACAGGGCACGCAGCTGCACGCGCTGCTGCCCGGCGGCTTCCTCCAGCTCGAGCGGCTGTTTCCGGGATTCCGCGAACAGGCCGTGGCCCAGGGGGCGATCGAGGCGCCGCCCGCCGCCAGGCGGAACTACCTCGACGGCCGCCTGAAGGTCGTCGTACCCGACGACGCCGACAGCCTGGCGGGCACCCGACCCCTTCTGGAGGGGCTGATCCGCCAGCAGGTGCTGCGACTGCCCAACGTCAAGACGGTCACCGCCCGCGCCACGGGTCTCGTGTGCGACGGTGCCGTGACCACCGGGGTCCGCTGCGATGCCGGTGGCGTGCCCGGCGTCGAGTCGGGCGATCTCGTGGTGGACGCCATGGGACGCTCGAGCAGGCTTTCCGAGTGGTTGGAGCAGGCCGGCTGGGATCGGCCCGCCCTGCGGCGGATGACCGTGAACCTCAACTACGCGACCGCCCTGTTCCGACGCCGTGAGGCGGACCCCGAGGCCACGGTCGTCCTGGCGCTGCACACGCCGAGGAAGTCGTCGGACGTGGCCGGCGCCGCGTTCTTCGCCGTCGAGGGCGGCCGGTGGATGGCCATGATGGCCGGTTACGGCGAGAACCGTCCAGGGCGCACCGCGGACGACTTCGTACGCCGGCTGCGCGACCAGTTCCCGCCGGAGTTCGGCGAGGTCGCCGGGAACGAGCTGCTCGGCGACGTCCAGACCTACCATCATGCCGACAGCCGGCGGCGGGACTTCCACGGGCTGAAGCGGCTCCCGGCCGGGCTCGTCAGCGTCGGCGACGCGGTCGCCTCGTTCAACCCGGTGTACGGGCAGGGGATGACGGCGGCGGCCCTGCACGCCGCGTGCCTGTCGACGTACCTGCGGTCGGGCCCGGATCCGGGCGTGCCCGCGCGCCGGTTCTTCGCCCTGCAGAAGGTCGTGGTCGACGTGGCCTGGTCGATGTCGACCTCCGCCGACCTGGCGCTGCCGCACGTCGACGGGCCCTACCCGCGCGGCTACCGGTTCTCCAGCTGGGTCAGCAGGCAGATCGTCGCGGCGACCGTCACGGACGTGCCGACCGCCCGGCGCTTCAACGAGGTCGTGTCAATGCGTGCCCACCCGAGCTCGCTGGCCACACCCGGCGTGATCCTGGGCGCGCTGCGCGCCAACCGCCGCGCCCGCTGACCGGGCCGCCGAGGCCACCCGCCGGGGCCGGCGTCCGGGTGCCGGCCGGCGACTCGCGGAGCCCGGTGGAGCCCTGAGGTCGGCTGACCGCTCGGGGTGAGCTGCGACGCTGTCCTCGGTCCCACCCGGACACCCGGCTTCGCACGTCACCACTGGTCCGTGCCGCCGCCGCTCGGTGGTCGTCCCCGCCGTGACCCGGTCTCGGCGGTCACGGCGGGGATCCGTCGGTCAGAGGGTGGTTTCGCCGTTGAGGCCGAAGAAGTCGTGCCATTTGGTGCTGGGGTTGAAGGTGGTGCCGGTGGAGAGTGCGACGTAGACGTCGTTGGTGGTGTTCTTGGTGAAGACGATGATGTCGTCTTTGCCGTCGCCGTTGGCGTCGGCGAGGTAGGGGAATTCGCCGGTGAGGCAGAAGTGGTCGTGCCATTTGATGGTGGTGCCGGCGAACGACGTGCCGGTGGAGGTGGCGGCGTAGACGTCGGCGTTGGTGTTGCAGGTGAAGGTGACGATGTCGTCGCGGCCGTCGCCGTTGATGTCGCCGACGCGGGGTTGTTCGGTGCCGACGGCGAAGAGGTCGTGCCATTTTTGTGGTGTGCCGAAGGTGGTGCCGGTGGAGAGGGCGACGATGACGTCGGAGGCGGTGGTGGGTCCTTGGGTGAAGGTGATGATGTCGTCTTTGCCGTCGCCGTTGACGTCGCCGAGGGCGGGGTGTTCGCCGGTGATGGAGAAGTAGTCGTGCCACTTCACTGCGGTTCCGGTGAATGATGTTCCGGTGGAGAGGGCGACGTAGACGTCGGCGGTGTTGTCGTGGGTGAAGGTGATGATGTCGTCGCGGTTGTCGCCGTTGACGTCGCCGACGGCGGCGACTTCGGTGTGGGGGGCGAACCAGTCGTGCCATTTGGTGCTGGGGTTGAAGCCGGTGCCGGTGGAGAGTGAGACGTGGACGTCGGCGAGGGTGCCGTGGGTGAAGGCGACGATGTCGTCGCGGTTGTCGCCGTTGAAGTCTCCGGTGAGCAGGGTTTCGCCGTTGAGGCCGAAGAAGTCGTTCCACTTGACGGAGGTGCCGGCGAAGGTGGTGCCGGTGGAGGTGGCGACGTAGACGTCGTTGAGGGTGCCCTGGGTGAAGGCGACGATGTCGTCGCGGCCGTCGCCGGTGAAATCCGTGGGCGAACCCGCCAGATACCGACCACCGGCACCGGCGTTGACCAGGGAGATGTAGTAGTTCCAGTTCCAGTGGGGACCGGGATCGGTGTGGTCGTTGCCCGGCATCTCGTGGTGGCCCTTGATCGCGGTGCGGTTCTTCGGCAGGCCGTACTTGTCGCAGAGGTAGCGGGTCAGCGCGGCCGACGAGCGGTACATGGCGTCGGTGAACCAGCTCGGGTTGTCGACGTAGCCCTCGTGCTCGATGCCCAGCGAGTACGGGTTGGCCGACCGCGCGTGGTAGGCGGTGTCGCCCTCGCGCACCATCTGGGTGACCTCGCCGTTGCTCGACTTCACCACGTAGTGCGCGCTCACCCCCGCCGACGGGTTCTGGAACCAGCTCACCGTGCCGGCGTACGAGCCCTGGGTCACGTGCACCACGACGGTGGTGATCCGCGAGGACCGGCCCGCCGCGTAGTTGCCGCCGTACGCCGCGATCCAGCGGGCCGGCGCGTACTCCGGCACCGCCGCGGCGAGAGCGCCCGGCGCCGCCGCCCCGGCGGGGGCGACGCGGGCGTAGCGGCCGAGTTCCGGCTGTACCCGCCGGGGCGCGACCCGTACGGAGGCCGTGGTGATGCCGTCGCGCAGGAGGTCGTAGACGTGGTCGGCGTACAGGCGGGCCGTCGCGTCGTCGGCGGCGTGCGCGTACCGCGCGACCACCGGGTACCAGGCGGAGAGCCGGTCCCGGTCGGCGGCCGTGAGCCGCTCGGCGTCGGCGATGTCGCGCAGGAGGGCCGCGCCGCCCCTGATGTTGGCTGAGGTCACCGACCTGAGAGCGGCCACCGGCTGCCCGGTCAACTCGGCCGCCCGCTCCAGGGTGCGTTGCCGGGGGTTGCTGACCAGGTGCATCACGCCGTAGCCGTTGGCCTGGCTGGGCTGGCCCTCGTGGCCGTCGAGCCGGGTCTCGCCGTAGCCGACGGCGACCAGCAGGTCCCTGGGTACGTCGAACTCGCCGGCCGCCCGGATGAAGGCCGTGTCCAACGCAGTGGTGGGCGTGGCCGTGGCGGCGGTGGCCGGCGCGACGGGGCTCAGCAGCGCCGCCGCGAGGACGGCGGCGGCGCCTGCGCGCCAGGAGAGTCTGCTGGGTCTCATGGTGGTCTCCCGTCCGCGGGTCACAGGGTGGTCTCGCCGTTCAGGCCGAAGTAGTCGTGCCACCTGGCGCTGGCGCCGAAGCCGGTGCCGGTGGAGAGTCCGACGTAGACGTCGTTGGTGGCGCCCTTGGTGAAGACGACGATGTCGTCCCTGCCGTCGCCGTCGACGTCGGCGAGGTAGGGAAACTCGCCGGTGAGGCAGAAGAAGTCGTGCCACTTGACGGTGGTGCCGGCGAACGACGTGCCGGTGGAGGTGGCGGCGTAGACGTCGGCGTTGGTGTTGCAGGTGAAGGTGACGATGTCGTCGCGGCCGTCGCCGTTGATGTCGCCGACGCGCGGCAGTTCGGCACCGACGGCGAACAGGTCGTGCCACTTCTGCGGGGCGCCGAAGGACGACCCCGTCGACAGGGCGACGATGACGTCGGAGGCGGTGGCGGGTCCCTGGGTGAAGGTGATGATGTCGTCGCGGCCGTCGCCGTCGACGTCGCCCAGGGCCGGGTACTCGCCGGCGATCGAGAAGTAGTCGTGCCACTTCACCGCCGTCCCGGCGAACGACGACCCCGTGGACAGCGCCACGTAGACGTCGCCGGCCGCGTTGTGCGTGAAGGCGACGATGTCGTCGCGGCCGTCGCCGTTGACGTCGCCGACCGCACCGATCTCCGCGCCGGGGGCGAACCAGTCGTGCCACTTCTGGCCGCCGCCGAAGCTGGTCCCGTTCGACAGCGCCACGTAGACGTCGCCGGTGTTGCTGTGCGCGAAGGTGACGATGTCGTCGCGGCCGTCGCCGTTCACGTCACCGGTCGAGGCCGTCTCGCCGCCGATGGAGAAGAAGTCGTTCCACTTCACGGAGGTCCCGGCGAAGCCCGCGCCCGTGGAGGTGCCGACGTAGACGTCGGCGAGGGCGTTCTGGGTGAAGCTGACGATGTCGTCGCGCCCGTCCCCGCTGACGTCGGTGGCGGACCCACCGGCGATGGCGTGGGTGCGCGCCGCCTCGTCGAGCAGGGTCCGCGCCTTGGCCGCCACCTGGTCGTAGCGGTCGGGGAAGCCGGAGCGCTGCACGCACTGGGCGACCTGACCGGCGGTGTAGCGGGGGTTGTTCCGGTCGCAGACGATCGCGCGGGTGATGTACTGCGTGCTGGCGTAGACCGGGTCCATGATCTGCTCCGGCGTGCCCCAGCCGTAGTCCCAGCGCTGTTGGAACACCCCGAGCGAGGACTTGTCGCCGCACGGCAGGTTGTTCATGTGCGACTCGACCCAGCCGGCCTCGAACGCGGAGAGCATGACCTTGTCGTTGACGTCGTGGGCGCGGGCGACCCGGTAGACGATCAGGCTGATCGCGGGGTCGTGGTTGGCGGGGATGGTGGAACAGGCCAGTGTGCCGATCGGCGCGTCGGCCTGCGCCGGCGCGGTCGCCGCGACCGACGCCAGCGCGGTGCAGAGGCCGACCAGCAGGGCGAGGGGAGTACGTCTCACGATGCTCCTCTGAGGGGTGTCAGCGGGGCGGCGAGCGGTTCCGCCACGGGGGCGCGCTCTCCCGCCGGGAGGCTGACGGATGCGCCGCCGCGTCGACACCTCCTCGTCGGTGGGAAATCGATTGCCGAGGAGTATCGCCAGGACCCAGACGGCTGTCAATGCGTCCTGGAATCTTCCTTCGGCAACTGAGCGGCGGCGGTAAAGTATTGACATCTCGCGATGTCCGCAGTTGACTGCCGAGCAATCGATTTCCCGCGGTTCCGCCGGCCATCCTGGAGGGACATCCATGAAGCCCCACGTACGCCGCTGGCTGGCTCTGGCCGCGGCGCTGGCGAGCATGATCCCCCCGTCGGCGGCGCACGCCGCCGAGCCCGCCCCGGCCCCGCGCGGTGCCGGGGCGCTCGCCGTGGCGGACGACAAGGGCCCGGTCGGCTGGGACGTGTACCGCCGGCTCGACCGGCTGCCCGAGCTGGCCGCCGGCAGCCGCATCCGGCAGTTCTCCAGCTTCGCCCGGGACGGCTCCAACGACGATGGCTTCGTCGGCACCTACTCGTGCCTGCGGCAGGCCGGCGGCTGCGTCATCGCCGAGGACCGCGGAGCCGGCGAGGTGCAGTCCATCTGGTTCACCCGCGACGACGGCAACGTCAGCGCCACCGGCTGGATCCGCATCGAGCTCGACGGCGTCACGGTGGTCGACACCGGCCTGCAACGCCTCGTCGACGGCGGCCTCGGCCACCCGTTCGTGTGGCCGCTGGTCACCAACGCCGACCAGACCTCCGGCGGGGTCACCGTCAAGGTCCCCATGCCCTACCGCGAGTCCATGCGGATCACCACGCAGTTCAATCCGCTCTTCCACCACGTCACCTACCGGACGTTCGCCGACGCGGTCGGGGTGCCCACGTTCGACCCGACCGACCCCGCCGCCGACGTGGTCGACAAGCTGCGCGCCGCCGGCCAGCGCGACCCGAAGCCCACCCAGCCCGGCGCGAGCACCACGACCGCCCGGGCCGACGTCCCGGCGGGCGGGCAGGCGACGCTCGCCACGCTCACCGGCCCCGGCGCGGTCACGGCGCTGCGGTTGCGGCTGCCCGACGCCGCCGCCACCGCGTCGACGCTGTCCGGCCTGCGGCTACGGATCGCCTTCGACGGGCGGGGCACGGTCGACAGCCCGGTGGGCGAGTTCTTCGGCGCCGGCCTGGGCGAGCGCTCCGTGCGCTCCCTGATGTTCGCCATGGACCCCGCGCCCGGCGGCTGGTACAGCGCCTGGTGGCCGATGCCGTTCCGCGCCACCGCCACCGTCTCGGTCGCCAACACCACCGGCGCACCCGTCACCGGCGTCCAGGCGGAGGTGACCACCGCGCCGGGCACCGCCTGGACCGGCGCCCTCGCCGCCGACGGCCCCGCCGGCTACTTCACCACCCGGTCCCGTCGGGCGGAAACGGTGGGGGGCAGCGACTGGACCGTCGCCGACCAGGCCGGCCGGGGGCGGTTCGTCGGCGTGTCGCAGACCGCCCGTGGGCACATCACCGGCGGGAACACCCGCAACTACCTGGAGGGCGACGAGCGCGTCCACGTCGACGGCTCGCCCACGCCGCAGATCCACGGCACCGGTACGGAGGACTTCTACGAGTCCGGGTGGTACTTCAACCGCGGCGAGTACAGCGGCGCCTTCACCGGCAACACCGCCCACCTGTTGCGCTCCGGCGGCTGCGCCGACGAGTGCGACGCCATGTACCGGCTGATGATCGGCGACGCGGTGCCGTACGTGACGGCGCTGCGCTTCGGCATCGAGCACGGCCCCGCCAACGACATGCCGGCCGAGTACGCCTCGACCGCCTTCCTCTACACCCAGCCGACCGTCGCCCTGCGCCGCACCGACACGCTGGTCACCGGCGACGCGGCCAGCCGCGCCGGGCACGCGTACGCCGACTCCGGGACGCAGTACCCGCTCACCGCCGGGTACGAGGGCGACGACGACAACGTCCCCGTCACCGGCCAGGTGCGTGCCACCGCCGGCGCCGTCAGCTTCCGGCTCGCCGTCGACCCCGCCAACCAGGGCGTACGGCTGCGCCGGCACGGCGACCAGGCCGGCGCGTACCAGGAGGCCGCCGTGTCGGTCGACGGCAGGCCGGCCGGGGTGTGGCGGCAACCGCTGGGCAACGACCGGCAGCGCTGGCTGGCCGACGAGTTCGTCCTCGCGGCCGCGCTGACCGCCGGGCGGTCGACGGTCACGGTCACCCTGACCCCGGCGGCCGGCGCCCCGGCGTGGACGGCGGCCCGCTACGAGGCCGACAGCATGGTCGCCCCGTTCCTCGACACCACCGCGCCGGGCGCGGTCACCGGGCTCGGCCTGGCCGCCGGCCGGGTGCACGCCCTCGGCCTGTCCTGGTCGGCGTCGCCGGACGACGTGGGCGTCGCCAGCTACCGGGTCTACGCCTCGCGCAACCCCGGCGTCGCGATCACCCCGGCCAACCTGGTCGGCACCACCCGGACGACCACCTTCCGGCACGGCCCGCTGCCGGCCGGACAGACCCGCCACTACCGGGTCGTCGCGGTCGACGGCGCTGGCAACAGCTCCGCGCCGTCGGCCGAGGTGTCGGCGACCACCCGCACCCGCAACACCAGCGACGCCAACGGCGACCGCCGCGACGACGCCATCGCGTTCACCCGCGGCGCCGCCGCCGACGTGACCACGTCCCTGTCGGACGGCACCAGGTTCGTGCCGGACGCCCGGAGGTGGAACGACTACTTCGCCGTCGGCCAGGAGATCCCGTTCACCGGCGACGTCGACGGCGACGGGCGGGCCGACATCGTCACCTTCACCCGCGGCGACAGCGCCGACGTCTACGTGGGGCTCTCCACCGGCACGACCTACGCCGCCGGGGCCAAGTGGCACGACTTCTTCGCCACCGGCACGGAGATCCCCGCGGTCGGCGACGTGAACGGCGACGGGCGCGCGGACATCATCACCTTCACCCGGGGCGCGGCCGGGGACGTGTACGTGGCGCTGTCGACCGGCAGCGGCTTCGGTCCCGGCGTCAAGTGGCACGACCACTTCGCGCTCGGCGACGAGCTGCCGGCGGTGGGCGACGTCGACGGCGACGGGCGCGACGACGTCGTGACCTTCACCCGGGGCGCCACCGCCGACGCCTTCGTCTCCCTCTCCGACGGGACCCGGTTCGTCGAGGACGGCTGGAAGTGGCACGACTCGGTCGCGCCCGGCGATCAGCTGCCGGCGCTGGGCGACGTCGACGGCGACGGGCGCGACGACGTCGTGACGTTCGCCCGGGGCACCACCGGCGACGTCTTCGTGGCGCTCTCCGACGGCACCCGGTTCGTCCCGCAGGCCGCCAGGTGGCACGACTGGTTCGCGGTGGGCGACGAGCTGCCCGGCGTGGGCGACTTCAACGGCGACGGAAGGGCGGACCTGGTGACGTACACCCGGGGCACCAGAGCGGACGTGTACGTGGCGCTGTCGACCGGCGGCGGCTTCGGCGCCGGTGTCCGGTGGCACGACCAGTTCGCCCCCGGCGCCGACCTGCCCCGCCCGAGCGTGTCGTGATGCGCGCGCCCCGGATGCTCGCGGTGCTCCTGCTCGGCGCCGCGCTGGTGGGCGTCCCGGCCGCGCCGGCCGCCGCCGAGGAGGTCGTACGGGCGGAGGCGGAGTCGCTGACGGTGCTCTCGTCCACCGCCCCGGTCGAGGCGCAGGCCAACTGCTGCGGGGTCGCCTGGTCGGCCGGCCGCCAGCTGTGGCTGCGCGCCGCCCGGGCGGGGGACTCGGTCACCGTGTCGCTGCCGCCGGTGCCGGCCGGGCAGTACGACATCGGCGGCGTGCTGACCCGCGCCGCCGACTACGGCACCCTGCGCTTCGCCGTCGACGGGGTGGCCGTCGGTCAGCTCTTCGACGGCTACGCCCCCACCGTGCGGCGCGTCGAGGCGGTGCCGCTGGGATCGGCCTCGCTCACCGCCGGCAGCCACCGGCTGACGGTGACGGTGACCGGCCGGTCCGCGTCCTCGACCGGGTTCTTCGCCGGCCTGGACACGGTCACCCTGCGCCGCGTCGGCCCGCTGGCGGCGGTCACCACCACGGCGTACGAGACGGTGGCCGAGACGCCGGCGCGCGGGCCGCTGACCCGGGTCTACGACCCGGGCGCGGGGGAGCCGACGGCCTGGTACTACAACGACCACACGATCGTGCGCGACCAGCGGACCGGGCTCTGGCACGCCTTCGCCATCGCCCACGCGGAGCCGGGCGCGCCGCAGGACGAGAAGAGCTTCGGGCACGCCACGGCGCCCACGCCCACCGGGCCGTGGACGAAGCAACCACCGGCGCTGACGGCCGACCCGGCGAGGGGCGAGCAGTGGATCTGGGCGCCCCACGTCGTCTACGACCAGGGCGTCTACCACATGTTCTACGCGGCCGGCAGCCCCGACTACGCGAACTACCGGATGCACCTGGCCACCTCGACCGACCTGTTCACCTGGACCCGCAGCCCGGCCAACCCGCTGTTCACCGACGGCTGGGAGGGGCGCGACCCGATGGTGACCCGGGTCGGCGACCGGTGGGTCATGTACTACACGGCGACCTCCCACCCGCAGGGCGGCAACCACGTGGTCGCCTACCGCACGAGCACCGACCTGCGGACCTGGAGCGGCCGGGGCGTCGCGTACGCCTCGCCGCACACCGGGCGGGCAGCCGGGCAGACGGAGTCGCCGTTCGTGGTGCGCCGGGGGGACTGGTGGTACCTCTTCGTCTGCTGCGACGGCACCGACTACGGCGCGGCGTACCGGCGCACCGCCGTCTACCGCAGCCGGGACCCGCTGCGCTTCGAGGGGGCGGAGAAGGTGACCGTGCTCGACGCGCACGCCGCGGAGATCGTGGTGGACGGGGGGAACTGGTACCTGAGCCACGCCGGCTGGGGCCAGGGCGGGCTGTGGCTCGCCCCGCTGACCTGGTCCACCCAGGTCGTCGCCCGGGGCTACCAGGTGAGCACCGGCTTCCTGCGCGCCGACGTGCGCACCTGGCCGCACACCCGCATCGCGTCGCTGGCGGTCGACCCGGCCGGCGGCGGGGCGTACCGGCCGGCGCTGGACTCGTCGCACCGGGGGACGGGGCCCTACCTGGCGGTCGGGCGCTTCGACGTCACGGACCGGGCGGGCCCGCCGGCGCGGGTGGACGTCTCCGCCGACGGTTCCCGGCTCAACCTGGTCGGCATGCGCATGGGCGACGAGCCGGTCACCGCCGACTGGCTGCTGACGGTGGCGCCGCGCTGGACCGGGCCGGCGCTACAGAGCGACGTCACCTGGTCGGTGACCGGCCCGACCACCGCGCCGGTGTGGGAGGTGGCGTTCAACGTCGACGGCGCCCTGCCCGCGGTCGGCGACCCCGCCGTCGCGGCCCGCCCGACCGGGGACGTGAGCGGGATGCCGACCTGGTCGATGACCTCCGGCACGGACCTGTCCCTCGTGGCCGCGCACCGCTGGGCCTCGGCGTGGCGCGGCGACAACACCTGGTACGACGCCGGCCACGCGATGGCGGCCTGGCAGCCGCTCTGGCGCAACGGGGGCACGGCGTGGCCGCCGGGGTCGTACCCGGGCGGGACGTGGCGGTTCGCCGCCAGCGGGGTGGGGCGGGACACCTCGTTCGCCGAGACCGTCCACGCGGCGGTCAACGCCGTGCCGTGACCGGTCGCCCCGGTGCGGGTCGGCGGTGGCCCGGCCCGCACCGGCGGCCTTGACAGCATTTCGACGCTCCTCTATGTTTCGCCAGAAATCGATTTCCGATCTCTCCGGAGGCCCGCGTGAGCGACCAGGTGGTCGTCGCCATGTCCGGCATCACCAAGCGCTTCGGCGGCGTGCACGCCCTGCGCGGCGTCGACCTCACCCTGCGCGCCGGCGAGGTCCACGCCCTGCTCGGGGAGAACGGGGCCGGGAAGTCGACCCTGATCAACGTCCTGTCCGGCGTCGTCACCGACCACGACGGGGAGATCTCGATCGGCGGCCGGCCCGTACGCTTCGCCGGCCCGGCCGCCGCCCAGGCCGCCGGCATCGCCACGATCCACCAGGAACTCGACCTCGTGCCGGCGCTCTCCGTGGCCGAGAACCTCGTGCTCGGCCGGGAACCGCGCACCCGGCTGCGGACGCTCGACCGGCGGGCGATGACCCGCGCCGCCCACGACTGGTTGGGCCCGCTCGGCGCCGACCTCGATCCGCGCCGGCCCGTCGGCTCGCTGCGCGTCGGCGAGCAGCAGCTCGTCGAGATCGCCAAGGCGCTCTCCCTCGACGCCCGCGTGCTCATCATGGACGAACCGACCGCCGCGCTCGCCGACGCCGAGGTGCGGCGGCTGATGTCCACCATCCGCGCGCTGCGCGAGCGCGGCGTGGCCGTCGTCTACATCTCCCACCGGCTCGAGGAGATCGAGCAGATCGCCGACCGGGCCACCGTCCTGCGCAACGGCGAGGTGGCCGGCACGCTGCGCCCGGACCGCGCCGACCGGCAGCGGATCATCACCCTGATGGTCGGCCGACCGGCGGAGGCGCTGTTCGGCGCGGGCTCCGGCGGCGCCGGCGCGGCGAACCCCGCCGGGCCCGCCGTGCTGGAGGTCGACGACCTCGCCGTGCGGCCCCGGGGCACCCGGCCCGGACGCTGCGAACCCGCCGGCGTCAGCCTGACCGTCCGCGCCGGCGAGATCGTCGGCCTGGCCGGCCTGATGGGGGCGGGCCGCACCGAGCTGCTGGAGACCCTGTACGGCGCCGGCCCGCCCGGCCGCCGCACCGGCCTGGTCCGGCTGGCCGGCCGTCCGTACGCCCCGCGCGGCCCCCGGTCCGCGCTGCGCGCCGGCGTCGGCTTCGTCCCCGAGGACCGCCGCCGCTCCGCCCTGGTCCTCGAACACCCCGTCGGCCGCAGCATCGTGCTGGCCGCCCTGCGCCGGCTCAGCACCGCCGGAATCGTCCGCAACGGACGCGAGCGGGACGCGGTGCGCCGGCAGGTCGCCGCCCTGGCGATCAAGACGCCGTCGGCCGCCGCGCCGGTCGGGTCCCTCTCCGGCGGCAACCAGCAGAAGGTCGTCTTCGCCCGGCACCTGCTCACCCGCCCCCGCCTGCTGCTGCTCGACGAGCCGACCCGCGGCGTCGACGTCGGCGCCAAGGCGGAGATCTACCGGCTGCTGCGCCGGCTCGCCGACGACGGGATGGGCATCCTGCTCGCCTCGTCGGAACTGCCCGAGCTGACCGGCGTCTGCGACCGGATCGTGGTCCTGCGGCGCGGGCGGGCCGTCGCGGAACTGCCGGCCGACGGGTGCACCGGCGAGGACATCCTGACCGCGGCCATGGGCGGCGCGACCGCCGGAAGGGACGACCGATGACCCACCTGCGCGCACCGGACCAGGGGCCCGGCACGCCGCTCGTGCCGGCCGGCGGCGGCGCGGCGGCCGGCGCGGGCCGGTGGCGCCGACCCGGCGGCCGGGGCGACCTCGTCGAGCGGCTCTTCGCCGTGCAGAGCCTCTTCGCGCTGCTGCTGGTGTTCGTGCTGGCCATCGCCGTCTCGCCCCGCCGCGACGGCGAGATCCTGTTCCTGTCCACGGAGAACCTCGGCAACATCGTCCGCGCGGTGTCCGAGATCGGGATCATCGCGATCGGCATGACGTTCGTCGTCCTGCTCGGCGGCATCGACCTCTCCGTCGGCGCCATCCTCGGCCTCTCCGCCGTCGGCACCGCGACGCTGATGGTCGACTCCGGCCTCGGCATCCTGCCCGCGGTCACCGTCGTCCTGCTGATCGGCGCCCTCTTCGGCGCGTTGCAGGGCTACGCGACGGCCCGCCTCGGCATCCAGTCGTTCATCGTCACCCTCGCCGGCCTCCAGGTCGCGCGCGGCCTCGCCCGGATCTGGTCGGGCGGGCTCGGCGTCCCGATCGCCTACGGCGACGGGCCGCAGGAGGCGCCCCCGGCGTTCGAGATCCTCAACGGCACCGTCAACGGGGTGCTGCCCGTGCCGGCGGTGCTGTTCATCGGCATCGGCGTGGCCGCGATCGTCGTGCTGCGCAAGACCGCGTTCGCCCGCCACGTCTACGCCATCGGCGGCAACGAGAAGGCCGCCCGCCTCTCGGGCGTACCCGTGCTGCGGGTGAAGGTCGCGGTCTTCGCCGTCGCGGGCCTGCTCGCCGCGGTGGCCGGCATCATCCACGCGGGGCAGCTCAACCAGGGCAGCCCCAACGACGGCGCCGGCTACGAACTGGACGCCATTGCCGCGGTGGTCATCGGCGGCACCAGCCTGGCCGGGGGCACCGGCTCGATGGGCGGCACGCTCGCCGGGGCGCTGCTGCTCGGCATCCTCAACAACATCCTCGCGCTCAACAACATCGACGCCAACGTGCAGCTACTGATCAAGGGACTGGTGATCGTGGCCGCCGCCGGGCTGCAGAAGCTACGCCGCAGCATCGCCTGAACCGCCACCTGACAAGGAGCGTCATCATGCGCACCCGTACCGTCCTTCTCGCGCTGCTGTGCACCGGCGCGCTCGTCGCCTCCACCGCGTGCAGCGTGGAGAAGCCGTCCGACGGCGGCGACGCCGCCGCCGCGAAGTGCGGCGCCGGCAAGGACTTCCTGATCGGCATGTCGCAGGCCAACAACGCCGAGCCCTACCGGCAGGTCATGAACAACGACGTGCAGACGGCGGCGAAGGCCGTCGCCGGATTCAGCGTGGTGGTCTCCGACGCGGCGCAGGACAACAGCAAGCAGGTCGCCGACGTGGAGAACTTCCTCACCCAGAAGATCGACCTGCTGATCATCTCGCCGAACGAGGCCAAGCCGCTGACCGCCGTGGTGCGCAAGGCGTACGACCGGGGCGTCCCGGTCATCGTGCTGGACCGCAAGGTGGAGGGCGAGGCGTACACGGCCTTCATCGGCGGGGACAACGTCGCCATCGGCAGGGCCGCCGGCGAGTTCTACGCCACGACGCTGCTGCCCGCCGGCGGCAAGGTCATCGAGATCGCCGGGCTGCCCGGCTCCACGCCGGCGGCCGAGCGCGCCCGGGGCTTCCGGGAGGGCATCGCGGGCAACCCGAAGATCGAGGTCGTCGCCTCCCAGCCCGGGGACTGGCTGCGGGAGAAGGGCCAGTCGGTGGCCGACGCGCTGCTCAAGGCGCACCCCGACGCCGCCGCCGTCTACGCCCACAACGACCCGATGGCCGAGGGCGCGTACCTGGCCGCGAAGGCGGCCGGGTTGCACACGAGGGTGAAGTTCACCGGCATCGACGCGCTGCCGGTGCCGTCGGGCGGCATCAAGGCCGTCGAGCAGGGCCGGCTCGCCGCGACCTTCCAGTACGCCACGGGCGGCCGGGAGGCCGTCGACCTCGCCCGCCGGATCCTCGTCGACTGCGCCACGGACGTCCCGCGCAGCACCACGCTCGACACGATGCGGATCACCAGGGAGAACGCCGCCGAGACGTACGCGAAGCTCGGTGGCGTCGCCTGACCGCCGCGCGGCCCGGCCCGACGGCCGCGACCCGGACCCGCAGATCGGGGGGAACTGGCATGACGGTGGCCGCGGTGCTCGGAGTCGACATCGGCACGTCCAGCAGCAAGGGCGTCCTCGTCGACCTGACCGGGGGCGTGCTGCGCTCCCGCGTGCGGGAGCACCGGGTGGACCGGCCGCGACCCGGCTGGGTGGAGATGGACGGCCGCATCTGGTGGGAGGAGTTCGTCGCCCTCACCCGTGAGCTGCTCGCCCCCGGCGACGCCCACGTGGTGTCGGTCGGGGTCAGCGGCATGGGGCCGTGCGTGCTGCTCACCGACGCCGCCGGCACGCCCCTGCGGCCGGCCATCCTCTACGGCGTGGACACCCGGTCCACGCCGCAGATCGCCCGGCTCACCGAGCGCTTCGGCGCGGACGAGATCCTGCGCCGGTGCGGCTCGACGCTGTCGACCCAGGCGGCGGGGGCGAAGGTCGCCTGGGTCGCCGACGCCGAGCCGGAGCTGTTCTCCCGGGCCCGGCGGCTGTTCATGCCGAGTTCCTGGCTGGTCTTCAAGCTGACCGGGCGCTACCTGCTCGACCAGCACTCGGCCAGCCAGTGCACCCCGCTGTACGACACCCGGGCCCAGACCTGGTTCCGGCCCTGGGCCGACGAGATCGCCCCGAGGCTGGAGTTGCCCGAGCTGCGCTGGCCCGGCGACGTGGCCGGGACCGTCACCGTCGAGGCGGCCGAGGCGACCGGGCTGCCGCCCGGCACCCCGGTCGTGACCGGGACGATCGACGCCTGGTCGGAGGCGGTCAGCGTGGGCGCCCAGAACGTCGGCGATTTGATGCTCATGTACGGCACGACGATGTTCCTCGTGCACACGGTCCCGCACCGGCTGACCAGCCCGTCGCTCTGGGGCACGGTCGGGGCGCTGCCGGGCACCCGCAACCTGGCCGGCGGCATGGCGACCTCCGGGGCGATCACCGGGTGGCTGCGGGAGCTGTTCGACGCCGCCGACCACCCCGAACTCCTCCGCCTGGCCGAGCGGTCCGGGCCGGGCGCGCGGGGACTGCTCATGCTGCCGTTCTTCGCGGGCGAGCGGACCCCCATCCTCGATCCCGACGCCCGTGGCGTCATCGCCGGCCTGACGCTCTCCCACGGGCGCGGCGACATCTACCGCGCGGCGCTGGAGGCGACCGGGCTGGCGGTGCGCCACAACATCGAGACCATCGAGGCGGCCGGCGGCGACATCCGACGCGTCGTGGCGGTGGGCGGCGGCACCCGGGGCAGCCTCTGGACGCAGATCGTCTCGGACGTCACCGGCCGGGCCCAGCACATCCCGTCGGTCACCATCGGCGCCAGCTACGGCGCCGCGTTCCTCGCCGCCGGCGCGGTGCAGCGGGTCGACATCCACCGGTGGAACCCGATCCGGGAGGTCCGCGAGCCGCGCCCGGCGCTCGCCGTCGACTACGCGGAGCTGTACGGGCTGTACCGGCAGCTGTACGCCGGCTCGAAATCCGTCGCCCACGCGTTGGCCGCCCGGCAGACGCGCCTCGCGACCCCGCCCCAGCCAGGTACCGACGAGCCAGTGGAGGAAGTCGACCCGTGAGCAACTACACCATGCCGGTGCTGCTCGACCCGCCGGCCGCGGCCCCCCGGACGGTCTACACGGTCGCCAGCGGCGACCTGCGGCTCAGCGCGAACGTCGCCGGTTGGCCGACGCAGCGACGTCTGGAGGCGGACCTCGCCGCCGCGGTCACCGCCCTGGGCTGGCACACCCAGCGGGCCCACCCGGTGGACGCCGCGGCGGGCCACGGCTTCATCGACAGTCAGCGCGCCGGCATCGAGGTCTTCCAGCGGATCCCGGTCGACGCCCCGCTCGTCGTCGTGGAGGCGGTGTGGCAGTACAGCCATCACGTGCTGGCCGGGCTGCGCGCCCACCGTGGGCCGATCCTGCTCGTGGCGAACTGGAGCGGGCAGTTCCCCGGCCTGGTCGGCCTGCTGAACCTCGCCGGCAGCCTCACCAAGGCGGGCGTGCGCTACTCGGCGCTGTGGAGCGAGGACTTCACCGACGAGTGGGCCCGCGACGGGCTGAAGGCCTGGCTGGAGACCGGCGAGGTGGTCCACGACGAGAGCCACGTGCGCGACCTGCCGCCGTTGCCGGCCGACGCCGAGGTCGAGCTCGGCGTGGCGCTGGCCCGCCAGCTGCGGCGCCGGCCGGCCGTCATCGGCGTCTTCGACGAGGGCTGCATGGGCATGTACAACGCCATCATCGACGACGAGCTGCTCAACCCGCTCGGCGTCTTCAAGGAGCGGCTGTCGCAGAGCGCGCTGGTCGCGGAGATGGCGCGGGTGCCCGACGAGGAGGCGCAGGCGGTGCGGGCGTGGCTCGACGCCGCCGGGATGACCTTCCACACCGGCACGGACGAGGCCACCGAACTGACGGACGCCCAGCTGCTCAGCCAGTTCAAGATGTACATCGCCGCGCTGCGCATCGCCGACGACTTCGGCCTGGACGCGGTCGGCATCCAGTACCAGCAGGGGCTCAAGGACACCGTCCCGGCGAGCGACCTGGCCGAAGGGCTGCTCAACGACGTGCGACGACCGCCGGTCACCAGCCGCGACGGCTCGCGCGAGCTCTATCCGGGACAGGCCCTGCCGCACTTCAACGAGGTCGACGAGGGCGTCGCGGTGGACTCGCTGGTCACCAACCGGATCTGGACCGCGATGGGGATGGACCCGGCCACCACCCTGCACGACATCCGCTGGGGGGAGCGGTACGGGCCGGACTTCGTCTGGGTGTTCGAGATCTCCGGCTCGGTCCCCGCGTCCCACAACGGCGGCTACGACCGGTCGTACAGTATGCGGCAGCCGCCGATGTACTTCCCGCTGGGCGGGGGCACCCTCAGCGGGGTCTCCCGGCCGGGCGAGATCGTCTGGTCGCGGATCTTCGTCATGGACGGGGCGCTGCACGCCGACCTGGGCCGGGGCACCGTGGTGGAGCTGCCGGCCGCCGAGACGCGGCGCCGGCTGCGGGCCACCACCCCGCAGTGGCCGATCATGCACGCCGTGCTGCACGGCGTCGGCCGGGACCAGCTGATGGCCCGGCACAAGGCCAACCACGTCAACGTGGTCTACGCCGACGACGCCGACGCCGCCGACCGTGCCCTGCGGGTCAAGGCCGCGATGCTCGACGCGCTCGGGGTGCGGGTGCACCTGTGCGGTGCCGTGGCGCTGTGATCCCGGGCAGGCGTCGCCGACGCCGGCTCACCGGGCCCGGGCGGGCCCGCCCCGGCCGTCCGCGCGCTGCCCGTTCTGCCGGGGCAGGGACCGGACCGAACTCTCGCGGACCCGCAGGGTCGTGCGCAGGGTGACCGTCGAGGATGCCTTCGCGGGATTGGCGATCCGCTCGGTGAGCAGCGACGCCGCGGCCCGCCCCAGGTCGTACGTGGGCTGCGCGACGGTGCTCAGCGAGGGCCGTACCAGGTGGGCCCAGGGGATGTCGTCGAACCCGACCACGCCGCACCGGCTGGGCACGGCGACACCCCTGTCGACCAGGCACTCCACCGCGCCCACCGTCATCAGGTTGTTGGTGACGAAGACCGCGTCCGGTGGCTCGGCCGCGCTCAGCAGGGACGCCATGGCCTGGTAGCCGCCACCCTCCCGGAAGTCGGCGTACCGGACCATGTCCTCCGGCGCGGTGCGGCCGGACGCGCGCAGGGCCTGCTGGTATCCGCGTAGCCGCTGCACGGCGGTGGAGATCCGCCGCGGTCCGGTGATGCAGGCGATCCGGCGGTAGCCGTTGTCGATCAGGTGGGCGGTGGCCGTCCCGGCCCCGTGGACGTTGTCGACGAGCACGGTGTCGACGGCCACGCCGTGGGGCTGCCGGTCGATGGCCACGACCGGCATCCCGGCCTCGGTCAGCCGGTTGATCAGGGCCGGTCGCCCCGACGGCGAGATGATCACGCCGGCCATCCGCTCGGCCAGGGCCGCGGTCACGTAGCGGGTTTCCTTTTCGGGATCCTCGTCGCCGTTGCAGAGCACCACGGAGAAGCCCGCCTCCTGCGCCACGTCCTCGATGCCGCGCACCAGCGACGTGAAGAACGGGTTGCCGATGTCGGAGATGATCACTGCCCAGAGGCTGGTGCGCTGCCGGCGCAGGCTGCGGGCCACCGCGTTGGGCCGGTAGTCCAGGTCGAGCATCGCCTGGCGTACCCGCGCCGCCAGGTCCGGGTCCACCGACGAGTGCCCGTTGAGCACCCTGGACACCGTCGACGCCGAGACCTCGGCCATCCGAGCCACGTCATAGATGGTCGTCATGCGGTCGTCCCCTGTCGGTGTCTCGCGCCCAGTCCCGCACCGGACCCGGGATGCGACCGCACGGGCACCACCGTCCGTTGCGGCCCACCATCCGTCAGTGGTCGGCCCTGAGATCCTAACCGGCAGGGAATCGATTTCTTGTGGACGTCCTGGCCGCGCGACGGGTGGGGCGCCCCGCCGCCCCACCCGTCGCGCGCCGCTTCGGCGGTGCCGGCGTCAGCCGCAGGAGGCGTCGCGGCAGGTCACCTCGACCTCGTACAGCCGGGCCTGCCTGTCCCGGCTGGCGAGGACGTCGAGGCGGACCGCGCTCGCGCGGACCGGCGCGAAGCTGTGCGTGGTGACCTGGGTCGTGTTTCCGGTGACCTCGGCGAGCACCTGCCAGGCCCCGTCGACCAGGCCGGAGATCCGGTACGAGGTCAGCTCGTACCCGCCGTACTGGTGCAGCCGCACGGTGTCGACCAGCTCCGTACCGGCGAACCGGACCTGTAGCCAGTGGCTGTCGGCCGGCTCGGTGATCCAGCGGCTACCGGAGCTGACCCGGTTGCCGTCGATCACGTGCGACGGCACGTACTGCCGCCACCAGCCCGAGGCGGTGGCCTCGGCGCCCGCGGAGGCCAGGGCCACGTTGCGCCACACGGCGGCGACGGTCGTGGTGGCGCTCGCGGTGAACTGGCGGGGCTGCTCCGGCCGCGTGCCGTGCGGGGCGTCGACCGTGACGGTGGCGCTCTGCTCCGCCGCGAGCTTGCGGACCCCCACGGTCAACGGGACCTCGACGACCGCGAACGGCGCGAGCCGCACCTCGGTCGGCGCCGGGGCGACCCACCCCTCGGGGACGACGGCGCCGAGCTGCGCCGTCACCGGGGTGCCGACGTCGTTGCGCAGCACGGCGGTGATCCGGGTGTCCACGTCCGAGTCCGGCCGGACCGTGGTCCGCAGGGGCAGGGCCGAGACGGTGAGCAGCGCACGGCGGTCGGCGGGGGCCGTGCTCAGCGCGAGCGTGGGGAAGGCCTCCAGCTCCTGGTAGCGCGGCCAGGCCAGGGTCATCTGCCAGGACTCCAGCCGGTGCACGACCGCGGTCACCTCGTGCCGGCCGTCGTTGCCCGCGCGGACCGGGGTGCCGGCGAACTCGTCGGCGAAGAGCTGGTCGGCCAGCGCCCTGGTCCGCTGCACCGCGAGCTGGTTGGCGCCGTCGAACACCTTCGTCATGTACTGCGGGTCGTCGCCGTTGTCCCGGGCGTACGCCTGGACCTGGCTGAGCACCTGGTTGCGGTAGACGTGGGTGTGGGCCAGCTCCTGCAGCGTCAATTCGACGTGCGCGGTGGCGGCACGGAGCAGGATCGCCTCGCGCGCCTTCTGGAAGGGGATGCCGTTCGCCTCGCCCGGGAAGCCCGGCAGGCGTCCGGTCCGGCTGGCCTGCAGCAGCGCCGCGCGGACCACCGACTGGGAGATCGACAGGCCGATGTTCCAGCCGGACCACCCGGCCAGTTCGCCGAAGCGGACCCGGGGGGCGAGCAGCGCACGTAGCTCGCCGTCCACCTTTCCGGCCAGCGCGTCGTCGCCGACCGCGACGAGCCGGCCCCGGGCCACCGCGTCGTGGATCCGGTCGGCGAAGGGTTCCAGGCTTCCGCCCCCGGCGGTGTTCGCCATCAGCAGGACGTCGGCGTCGGGAGCGTCCGAGGGGCGGGCGCCGAGGGTACGCACGTACTCGTCGACCAGGGTCGCGTAGGGGACGTCCTGGTAGGGCGCCACCCACGTCTCGCCGGGGGTGCGGGACCACTCGACGTCGACCGTCGGGGCGGCGCCGAGCCGTTCGGTGACGTGCCTGGCCACCAGCAGCGCGCCGAGGATGTCCGCGCCCGGGTAGATCCTGACCCGGTCCTGGACCCCGAGTTTCGCCGCGAGCGCCGCCAGGGCCGCCTTCTCCAGGCGGTGCGGGCCGTGCTCGGTGGCGTCGTCCTGGCCGAGGATCAGGTAGTCGATGGTGCCGTCGGCGACCCGCTGGATCATGTCCCGGTTGATCTGGTGGTCCCGGGCCCGGGCGCAGAGGAAGTCCGCCTTGATCTCCTCGGGGATCTCGCTGGCGACCTGCTCGTACTCGGCCCGGCGCTCCTCCTGGCCGAGGTTCTCCACCTGGTCCATCAGGATGGCCCAGCGCCGGATCGGACCGGAGTGGATGCCGGGGTAGCTGCTGGTCGGCTCGATGGTGAGGCGCATGATCACGTCGAACGCGTACAGGGGTTTGTCGGGGTTGCTCCGCTTCACCTCGTCGAGCACGGAGAGCCGCCGCCGGGCGTCGGCCAGGCTGGTCTGGCAGGTCCGGGAGGCGACCAGGCCGCCGTAGGCGAGCATCGGGGCCGCGACGACCGAGCCGTCCGCGTCGGCGGCGGCCTTGCGCCACCAGTCGCCGACCGCGTCGGCTTGGCCGTAGGTGAAGTACTCGCCGAGCAGGTCCTTCGGGGGTGTCAGCGCCTCGTGCCCGCCGGCCTCGGCGACCGCCACCGGCGTGTGCGCGGTGAACGGCCGGTCGTCCAGCGGTACGACGGCGAGCCGGCCCAGGTCGGTCGGCGCCGCGGCGGCTGCGGCCGGGGTGCCCGGCGGGGCGACCGCGAGGGTGAGGGTCACCGCGGTCGTGGTGATGAGGCTGAGGACGCGGGATGTCAGTCGTCTGTCGCGACGCATCGGTTCACTTTCGTCGTGGTGGTGGTGCACGGGGTCGTCGGTCGCGCTCGGTGGCGCCGTCACCGGGTGCCGGCGTATCCGACCGCCTTGAGGATGCCGAGGCCGTTGTGGGCGACGGGGAGGGTGCCCCGGGTGCCCTTGCACAGGTGTTCGGTGGTGTCGCTGTCGCCGTCGAGGTCGTCGGCGTCCCGGGCGGGCAGGAACATCGCGGCCAGCGAACGGTCGAGCAGGGCGTAGAGCGCGTCCTGCCGGTCCGCCTGCTGCAACCGTTGGTAGCCCGCGGCGAACTTGGCGGGCACCACCTGCTTGCGCAGCTCGGCGAGGATGCCGAAGCCGACGATGTCGTAGTACTTCGCCTCGGCGTTCTCGTCGGGCGGGGTGAGGCGGAAGAAGCCACCGAAGGACAGGTGCGGGTCGTAGTCCCGCGCGTCGCCCGACGGGGTCGGGCCCTGGTTGTCCGGCGGGTAGTACGGGTCCACGGCGCCGGCCGCGGCGTCGTCGACGCAGTCGAGCGGGTCGCTGGCCGAGGCCGTGTGCCAGCCCGGGAGGCTGGTGTACGTGGTGTAGAGGGTCGTCACGGCGGCAGCCGCGGCACTGGCGCCGTGGAGCTGGCGCTCGTGGTCGTAGAGTCCGGCCAGCCCGTACTCGACCATGTCGGTGCCCAGGGTCCCGCCGGCGATCTGGCCGTTGCTGTAGGCGCAGGAGCCCTTGCGGTGCCACCGGTTGTCGCGGCAGTCGGCGCTGTATGCGCTCTGCGCGACCACCCGGTTCTGGCTGGTGGCGGGGGAGGCGAAGTCGAAGGTGTACCAGTCCGCGCCGAGTTGGAGTCCCGTGCCGAGGAACTGCCGGGCGGTGGCGGCCGACTGACCGTACCGGTCGTCCGGCGGCGCCACGGCCGTCTCCAGCCGTTGCAGGAACGCGATCGCGGTGAGGTTCCAGGTGGACATCGTCGAGTAGAGGTTGCTCCAGCTGGAGATCTGGTCGACGTAGCCGCCCGGCGGGGTGGTGGGCTGGCCGAGTCCGTCGACGAACGGATGCACGCCGTAGGCCTGGTAGTAGGCGCGGGGGTCCTGCATGCGCAGCAGGAACTCGCCGATGCCGGTGGCGGCGTCGAGGTAGGCGGCGGTGCCGGTCGCCTCGTGGGCGGCCAGCAGCGCCTCCCCGCACGCCGCGTTGCCGAACGAGGTGAAGTAGCGGATCTGGCCGTCCGGGGTGCTCGCGACCGCGTCGTCGAAGATCTTCGGCGCGTTTGGGTCCTTGGGCAGCCGGTGGGCGAGCACCGCGCCGGCGAACTCGTCGACGAGCCCGGTCTCCACGCTGGACAGCGACCGCTGCTCGTACGCCGCCCGCTGGTCGAGATAGACCGAGATGAACTGCAACGAGGTGCAGGCGGCGGTGCTCTGCCGCGGCCCGCCGACGGTGCACGGACTCGCCGCGGTGCACGCCCGGCCGGCGATCACGAGCTGGTCGCCGTGGACGTGTTCGATGTCCCGGCGCAACCCGTTGCGGACCCCGTCGTACGACGCCACGAGCCAGTCGAAGTAGCTGTCGACGAGGGGGACGGGAGTGGCGGCGGCGGCCGGAGCGGTCGGGACCGGCAGCGCGACGCCGACGAGGAGCGCGGCCAGCAGCGCGCCCGCCCGCGCCCTCACCGTGACCCCCCGTCCGGGGTCAGGACGATCCGGGGCTCGGCGGCGATCTCGCCGGTGCGGTTCCACGGCAGGTGGAGGTGCCAGGCGTCGAGCCGGTCCACGCGGGCCGTCACCGACGCCCGGCCGTCGCTGCCCAGGGCGAGCGTGGCCCCGGCGAACTCGTCGGCGAACAGCTTCTCCGCGTGCGGGGTGGTGTTGTCGACCGCGTACGCGTTGATCTCCGGGAAGTGGGTGGCGATGTTCTGCGGGTCCGGCTCGCCCAGCGCGGAGGCGTAGGCGGTGGTGGCCGTGCGGACGTTGTTGCGGTACGAATCGGTCTGTACCAGTTCCGAGACGGACAGTTCGATGCTGGCTCGGGCCGCGTCGTGCAGGAGGGCCCGCCGTGCGGCCAGGACCGGCTCGCCGACGGCGCCGGGCGCGCCGGGCGGCAGGTCACCGCGGACCGAGCGTTGCCGCAGCGCCCAGCGGGACGTCGCCTGGGCGAGGCTGATCCCGACGTTCCAGCCGGAGTAGCCGGCCAGCTCGACGTACCGGATCCGGCCGTTGAGCAGGAACAGCAGGCGCCGGTCGGAGTGCCCGGCGATCGCGTCGTCGCCCAGGGCCACGGGGCGTCCGGCCCGGACGTGGGCGACCAGGCGGTCGGCGAACGGCGCCACCGACGCGGAACTGCCACCCGTGTTGGCCATCAGGACCAGGTCGGCCTGCTCCGGCCGGTCCACGACCGTCCCGCCGAGGATGTGGACGTAGCCCTGGACGAGTTGGGCGTACGGGATGTTCTGGTATGGCGCGGTCCACGCCTCGCCCGGCACCCGGGAGTACTCGATGCTCACCCGGGGTCGCACGTCGGCGTCCCGGACCGCGATCTTGGCGATGAGCAGGGCGGCCACCACGTCGGCACCCGGGTAGATCACCACCCGGTCGCCGACGCCCAGCTCGGTGATGCGGGCGGCGAGTGCCTGGGACTCGGGTCGGTGCAGGCCGTGGCCGGTGGCGTCGTCCTGGCCCACCACGAGGAAGTCGAAGATCCCTTCGGCCGCCCATTCGATCATCGTCAGGTTGAGCCGGTGGTTGCGCGCCCGGGTGGCCAGGTAGTCGTCGCGCACGTCGGCCGGGATCTGGGACTCCAGCGCGTCGAGTTGCGGGCGCTTCTCCTCCATCGCGAGGTTGTCGACCTCGTCCTTCACGGTGGCCCACGCCCGCAGCTCGTTGCGCCACGGCCCCTCGGGGGTGAGCCGCATGATGGTGTCGAAGGCGTAGAGCCGCCGGTGCGGGCGGCGCCGTCGGACGGCCCGCACCGCCGCCAGCCGGGCGGACGCCTCGGCCTCCGGCACCGAGCTGTTGCGGGAGTTGAGCAGTCCACCGTAGGCGAGCATCGGCAGGGCGACGACCAGCGCGTCCGCCTGGGTGGTGGACGAGGTGAGCCACCGGCCGACGGCGCGGCCGTCGCCGGGGGTGAAGTGCCGCCCCAGGGTCTTCCGGGGCGGCAGCACGGTGTCGTAGCCGGCGCCGGTGGCGATCTGTTGCGGGGCGTACCAGGTGTAGGGCCGGTCGTCGAGCGGGACCAGGGCGATCGTGCCGAGCCGGGGGGTCGCCGGCCGGGCGTGCGCCGGGGACGCGAGGGCGGTGAGGCCGGCGCCGGTGAGGCCGGTGAGGCCGGCGCCGGTGAGGCCGGCTGCCCGGAGAAGGCCGCGGCGGGACAGGGCGTGATCAGGCATGTCGGCTCCTTGCGTTGCCGGGGGATGCGCTGAGTCTTGGATCAACAGGAACCCCGGGTCAAGACCGCGGGAGCCTGTAATACGTATTACTGCCTCCGGCCGCCCTTGACACCGGTTCCGCGGGCCGGGCAGCATCCACGGCGACAATCCTCGATACGCGACGCTTGAGAAGGTGGCCGATATCCGTGTCCGCAGGGCGGGGCAGGCTGACGCAGCACGAGATCGCGCGGATGGCCGGAGTCAGCCAGACGACCGTGTCACTCGTGCTCAACGACCGTTGTGAGGCGGCCTGGCGGATCGCCCCGGAGACCCGGGAACGGGTGCTGCGCGTCATCCGCGAGACGGGTTACGTCGCCGACCCGCTCGCCCGGCGGCTGCTGCAACAGCACAACCAGATCCTCGGCGTGTTCACCTACGAGTCGGTGTTCCCGAGCACCAGCGCCAACTTCTACCACCCGTTCCTGTCCGGCATCGAGGCGTGCGCGGAGAGCATCGGGTGCGACCTGCTGCTGTTCACCAGCGCCCCCGTGAGCGGCGGCAGCCGGCGGATCTTCCACGACAACAACCGCATCCGGCTCGCCGACGGATGCGTGCTGCTCGGTCGGGAGATTCCCCGCGACGAGCTGGCCCGGATGGTCGCCGGCGACATGCCCTTCGTGTCCGTCGGTCGACGCGACGACGCCCACCTACCCTCCGGTGAGGGCGGTCCGGTGCCCTACGTCGGCGCGGACTACGCCCAGGCCACCGCCACCCTCGTCCGCCGCGCCGTCGACCTCGGACACCGGGTGCTGGCGTACGTCGGCGCCGGTGCCGGCGCCGAGTCCGCCACCGACCGGCTCGCCGGCTTCACCGCCGCGGTCCGGGAGACCGGAGTGGACGGTCGACACGAGCCGGTCGGCGGCAGGACCTCGGCGGAGTTGCTCGACGCGCTGCGCTCGGCCGGGGTCACCGCCGTCTTCTGCGAGGAGCTGGTCGAGGCGGCGGCGGTGGCCGAGGCGGCGCGGGCCCGGGGCCTGTCCGTGCCCGGTGACCTGTCCCTGGTGGCCCTCGGCGATCCCACCCGCCAGGCCGAGACCGACCTCGACTTCACCGGCTTCCACATCGCCCGCAGGGAGATGGGCTGGCAGGCCATCGAGGTGCTCGACGACATCCTGCACGGCCGCGGCAGCGACCACCAGCGCCTGCTGCCCTGCCAACTCGTCGAGGGCGAGACCCTGGCCTCCCCGAGCCCGGCGACCGGTCGTGCCTGACCACGGCAGCGCGCCGGGGGAGGAGGCGCCGGGCAGCGCGGACGACCTGTCGAGGGACACCGCCCGGACCATCGGGCTGGCGAGCCGGATCCTGCTCGCCTACTTCGACGACGACATGGGCCAGGTCGCGGCGCTGGTCAACCCCCGGCCGCAGGAGGCGGTCGAGGCGCTGATCGTCCTGGCGCAGTCGGCGATGGTGCGGGCCACCGGCGGGCCGGCCGAGGCGATGGCCACGCTGCGCGAGTTCGCCGTACGGGCCGAGATCGAGCTGGGCGAGAACTACCCGGACCGACGGCGTTGACGCGGCAGGCGTCAGGTCACGCCCGGGTGATCCGTACCGCGTCGGCGACCACGTAGCCGCTGCCGCCGGTCCAGCGACTCACCCCGACCTTGTTGCCGTCGCCGGCCGCGAGCGTGAACACGCCGATCGACACCCACCGCCCGCCGTTGACGCGCTGGTCGACCGAGACCGTCTGGTTGCCCGAGGCGGTGGCGACGAGGTAGGGCGTCTGGCTGTTGTAGCCGGGGTCGGCGGGGTACCAGACCGAGATCTCGTAGCTCCCCGTCTCCGGGACGTCCGCCCGGTACCAGGCGACGTCGCTGGCCGACGTGGGGCTCGCGAAGCGGTAGTCCGTGCCGTACCGGCTGCTGGAGTACGCCGACGTGCTCCAGTTGGTGCTCGCCGTGAACCGGCCGGACGTGGTGTTGTCGACGGTGGTGCTCCACTGCTGCGGGGGCGGCTGCTGGGCCGTGCTCACGTCCAGGTAGTTGCGGTCGATCTTCATCGTCACGCCACCCCAGGTCTCCGTCACGTCCCCGGCGTACTGGTGCAGGCGCTGGTGGTTCGCGTAGTAGGCGTCGGAGCAGTAGGAGCCGGCGTCGGTGTCGGCCACCCCGTTCCACCAGGCGATCCAGATCTGGTCCAGCCTGGTGTAGCTCGGGTTGTAATACTCCAGGCAGACGTCCCTGATGCCGGAGGACCCGCTGGAGTACATGCCGGCCAGGTAGCCGTGGGTGTGCAACCGCTCGACCCAGCCGGACAGGAACGACAGCACCGCGGCGCGACACGCCGTGGTCGTCGGGTAGTGCTCGATGTCGTTGTAGATGGTGCTGCCGGCGCCGATGCCCAGCGCCCGCGCGGCGTTGGCGGCGCTGTCGGCGGCGGTGCGGCCCTGCGACCGCGCCGTGTTGGGATCGCCGGACATCTTCGGCGCGCGGGTGCCGCAGGGCGCCTGGTAGCCGAGCTCGATGGGGATGAGCCGCCAACCGTTGGCGGTCTGGTTGCTGACCCAGGTCGCCGTCAGGTTGGGCTGCGCACAGGTCCGGCTGGCCCCGCTGATGTAGATGCCCACCGCTCGGTACGGCGAGCTGGCGCGCCACGCGTTCATCGCCGACTGCGACGGGGCGGCGCAGGTGTCGAAGCCCTTACCGACGAAGGTGCCGGGCTGCGGACCGACCGCCGACACCGCCACGGACTGCGGCTGTGGGGCCGGCGCCGGTTCCGCGACGGCCGCCGAGCCGAGCGTGATGGTGAGCCCCGCCGCGGTGGCGAGGCCCATCAGCCATGTGGTCGTCCTTCTCATCCCGGTCTCCCTCGAAGGTTTCCTTGCACGAGGTTGAAGTCAGTGAAGAACTTTTACACACGCATCGAAGGTTGGCAATAGCGTCGGATTGGTTACGTGTTGGTTACCAGGCGCAGGGCGCGTAGTCCTTCAGGAAGCAGCCGTACAGGTCCTCGCCCTGCTCGCCGCGGACGATCGGGTCGTACACGCGGGCCGCGCCGTCGACCAGGTCCAGCGGGGCGTGGAAGCCGGCATCCGCCAGCCGCATCTTCGTCGGGTGCGGCCGCTCGTCGGTGATCCAGCCGGTGTCGACGCTGGTCATCAGGATGCCGTCGGTCAGCATCTCCTGGGCGCTGGTCCGGGTCAGCATGTTCAGCGCGGCCTTGGCCATGTTGGTGTGCGGGTGCCCCGGCCCCTTGTAGCCGCGACCGAACTGGCCCTCCATCGCCGACACGTTCACCACGTACTTGCGGCGGGCCTTGGCCGCGGCCATCGCCGGGCGCAACCGGCTGACCAGCACGAACGGCGCCGTCACGTTGCACAGTTGCACTTCCAGCAGCTCCACCGGGTCCACCTCGTGCACGCGCTGCACCCAGCTGTTGACCGGGTCGAGGTCCGGCACCAGCCCGCCGGCGTCGATGGCGGTGGACGCCGCGATCCGTTCCGGCGAGGCGGAGCCGCTGGTCAGCGCGAGCGCGGTGAGCGCGTGCGGGGTGAGCGCCGTCGATTCCGGCGCGGCGGTCAGGCTGCCGGCCGCGTCGCCCCGGCCGGCCGGGTTGGCGAACGTGACGATCTCCGGCAGGGGGCCGTCCGGCAGGGCCGCCGCCTCGGCGGCGACGAGCTGCGCGTACGCCCCGGGCGTGCGACGGACGGTCTGCGCCGCGTTGTTGATCAGGATGTCCAGCGGTCCCTGGTCGCTGACCGAGTCGGCGAGCGCGATCACCTGGGCCGGGTCGCGCAGGTCGATCCCGACGATCCGCAGGCGGTGCAGCCAGTCCCCGCTGTCCGGCATCGCCGCGAACCGGCGGACCGCGTCGTGCGGGAACCGCGTGGTCACCGTGGTGTGCGCGCCGTCGCGCAGCAGTCGCAGCGCGATGTACATGCCGATCTTCGCCCGGCCGCCGGTGAGCAGCGCCCGCCGCCCGGTCAGGTCGGTGCGGGCGTCCCGGCGCTCCCGGTTGAGCGCGGCGCAGGGCGGGCAGAGCTGGTGGTAGAAGGCGTCCACCTCGCGGTAGCGCTGCTTGCAGACGTAGCAGCCGCGCGGGTTGTGCAGGAAGCCGGCCGTGGTGCCCTCGGTGGGGGAGGCGAGCGGGATCCCCTGGGTCTCGTCGTCGATCCGGCCCGGGGCGCCCGTGGCGGTGGCCGCCGTGACCGCCCGGTCCGCCGCCGCGATGGCGTCCCGCCGTTCCTCGCGCCGGCGCTGCTTGATCACCTTGTAGAGTCGCGCGGTGGCCCGCTGCACCCGCACCACGTCCGGGTGGTCGGGAGGCAGGTTCTCCAACGCCTCGAAGACGCTGAGGCAGGCCTCCAGCTGGCTCCGGTCGATGCCCTCGTGGCCGTTTTCCGTAGTCTTGTCCGCTGCCATGCCGTCGCTGTCTCGTCCCGTTTCCCGCGCCAGGTCTTCCCGGCCCATGCCAAGTCCGACCCGGAACTGTACGCACCGCACGGGCGCCGGCGCATCCCGCCGCCCGCCGACGGGCCCGGGGCCCACCTCGGAGGCTTCAGGCCGGCGTCGTCGGCCGGCGGGGCCGACCGACCGCGTGCAGGTGCCGCAGCACCTGCGCCCACGAGCGGGTGAGGGTGGTCTCGTGGTAGGGGATGTCGTGTTCGGCGCAGAACCGGCGGACCAGCGGCCGGGCGCGCCGGAGGTTGGGCCGCGGCATGCTCGGGAAGAGGTGATGTTCGATCTGATAGTTCAGGCCACCGAGCAGGGCGTCGAGGAACCAGCCGCCGCGCACGTTGCGGGAGGTGAGCACCTGGCGCCGGAGGTAGTCGAGCCGGTCGTCGGCGGCGAGGATCGGCATGCCCTTGTGGTTGGGGGCGAAGGCGCTGCCCAGGTAGAGGCCGAGCAGGCCCTGGTTGACGAGGATGAACGCGACGGCCTGCACCGGGCTCAGCACGAGGACCACGGCGCCCAGGTATCCGACGGCGTGCAGGGCCAGCAGCGCGGCCTCCGCGGGGCGTCGCCGGAGCCGGCGTGAGCCGACGACGGCCTTCACGCTGTTCGCGTGCAGGTGCAGGCCCTCCAGCAGCAGCAGCGGGAAGAAGAGGTACGCCTGGTACCGCACCACCAGTGCGCCGAGTCCCCGCTGATCCCGCGCCTGCCCCGAGGTGAACGACAACGGCCGGACGACGATGTCCGGGTCGTGACCCTCGGTGTTCGGGTGCGCGTGGTGGCGGTTGTGCTTGTCCACCCACCAGCTGTAGCTGAGGCCGATCAGTAGGTTGCCGTGGACCAGGCCCACCAGGTCGTTGGCGCGACGGGTGCGGAAGATCTGGCGGTGACCGGCGTCGTGACCGATGAACCCGGCCTGCGCGAAGACCACCGCGAGGACGGCCGCGACGCCCAGCTGCCACCACGATTCACCGAGCCACCCGAACAGCGCCCAGGCGCCGACGTAGCACCCGCCGAGGGCGCCGATGCGCAGCGCGTAGTAGCCGCGCCGCCGATCGAGCAGGCCCGCCCGCCGGATCAGGCGCGACAGTTGCGCGTACTGGCTGCCGTCGTGACGTCGGGTGTCGAGGGTCGCATCGCTCATGGTCGCGGCTCCGTGCACGTGGCGTTCTCGGCCTGTCGACGACGTCGAACAGGTGGTCCTTCAAGACGAGCGAGGTGAACGGCGAGCGTGCGTCAGCATCGACGGCGAGCAGCGACACGCCGGCCCAGCTTCTGCTGACGCATCGTCACGACGAGGCCCACGACGGCAGCGGCGGCGGCGACGATCAGCACGGGGCGATGGCGGGCGGCCGATCGAATCCCGACCAGCCGGTCGCGCAGCGCACGGGCGGCGGCGGGCCCGCTCTCGGCCGCCGATCCGGTGCTGACGCTGTCGCGCAGGACCGCCAGCCCTTCTGCCGCGCCGTCGCGCAGGGCGGCCCGGCGTCGCCGCGCGGCACGGGCCATCGCGTCGAGCTTCGTACCGCTGTTTCCCGGTCGGGCCGTCCGGACCGCCTGTGTCGTCCTCTCCCGCACCGCCTGAGCCGAGCCGGTGAGGCGTTGTCGGGCGCGACCTCCGATGTCGAGGGCCCTGTTCCGGCCCCGGGCCCTCACGTCGGTCCTGGCCGCCAGGGCCTGCACCGTGGCACCGAGTTCCGCCCGGGTCGCCTCGATGTCCGCACGGGTGCGGTCCGGGTCGTTGCTCTCGTTCGGGGTCATCACCCTCGTCCCTCCTTGGCGGCCTGCCGCACCGACTCCACGTCCGCGCGCACGCTGTGCAGCGTCGACTCCGGCGTGACGGGCATCGTCTGCTTCACCTGCTTCTTCCCGAACAGCGCGAGCAGCCCGGCCACCGCGAAGAGGACCACCGCGACGACCAGCGCGGCCACCCACGCCGGCATGAGCTCGGCGAGGACCAGGACGAGCGCGGCAACGAGCGCCCCCGCTCCCAACAGCGCCATCCCGCCCGCGCCACCGACCATCGCGGCGCCGGAGCCGGCGCGTCTGCCCTTGGCGGTCAGTTCCGCCCGGGCCAGTGCCAGTTCCTCCCGCACCAGGCGGGTGATCTGGTCCGTCGCACGCTGCACGAGCTCGGCGACCGTGACCTCCGCCCGTGGCCCGTGGGCCGCCCGGGCGTCGCTGGGCGGGTCACTCATCCGCCCTCACCTCCGAAGGGCAGAGTCGGCACCTCGTGCCGGGGCACGCTCGTCGGATGCCGTCGGGTGGGCGCCGCCTGGTCACGCCGGGCAGGGGCGTTCCTGCCCGGTCGCGGGCGGCGCTCCCCGTCCTCACCGCGCCGCGGCTGCCGGTGCCGTCTGCTTGTCCCGGCCGGCCGCGCCGCCGGGGACCGGTACCCCGCCTGTGCCCGCGTCGGCGAACGCGCTGTCCCGCAGGGCGGGAAGATCACCGGCGGCCGCGTCACCTCCGGCGCGGCGACGGCGGGCTCGTACGACGGCCGCCGCCGCCACCACCGCTGCCAGGGACATCGCTGCCGCCTGCAGCAGCGGCACCCTCCTGCTACGTCGACGCCTCATGCCGCACTACCCCTCTCAGTTCCGAGTCGGACCTTCCTCTCATCGTGGAGACAGCACAGCGGCGGTGAGGGGCGATTCGGCGCATTCGACACGGTCGGGTCATGCGGACCCGATCCTGGCTGGAAGCGCGCACGCGCGGGCGCGCTCCCGGGCGGGTCCGCTGCGGCGCGGCTCGCGCTGCCGACGCCGGACCTTCGTGGGGCCGGCCCTCGGTGCCCGGGGTCCTGCTACGCACTCTCGGCGGAACACGCGCAGCCTCCGCCGCGACGGCAGACGGTCAGCTCGGCATGCCGGCCCTGAGCCGGGCAAGGGACTGCTTCAACAGCCGCGAGACGTGCATCTGAGACAATCCGCACCGCTCGGCGATCGACTGCTGGGTCAGCTGGCCGTGGAACCGCATCGTGAGGATCCGGCGCTCCCGCGGGGGGAGGTCGGCCAGGAGCGACCGAAGCACGAGGTGATCGTCCACCCGGGCGAAACCGGGATCGACGGTCCCGATGAGCGCGAGGGTGCCGAGGTCGTCGGTGTCGTGCCGCGGCGCGTCGAGAGACATCAGCCGGTAGGCCTGCGCCGCGAGGGCGGCGGCCTGGATCTCCTCGACGCCCACCTCCAGGTGGTCGGCGAATTCCGCGGCACTCGGATGGTGGCCCCGTGACTGCGTCAACTCCGTCGTGACGGCGCGCATCCTGCCGTTCAACTCCTGGACCCGGCGCGGTACCCGCATGGCCCAGGTGGTGTCCCGGAAATGCCGACGGAGCGCACCGAGGATGCTCGGGACCGCGTATCCGGAGAACGGCACACCTCGCTCGACGTCGAACCCATCGACGGATCTGACCAGGGCCAGCGCCGCGACCTGTGCCAGGTCGTCGTACGGCTCTCCGCGTCCGACGTATCGGCGGGCCAGTTGGCCGGCCATCGGCAGGCCGCTCTCGATGATCCGGGCCCGCAGCCTCGCGCGGCCGGGATCGTCGCGGTGCAGTGCGGCGAGTCGGCGCAACAACTGTTCGCGACTGCCCGGTACGTCGAGCAGTCGGGGACGGGACACGGTCGGGGTGGGCTTGACCATCGTGGAACGCCCCTTCGGGCCGGTGGCGACGAGATCGGCGGCCACCGGGGACCCGGGCGACAACCCCACCGTACGCCCTGCCGGTGGGCGGGGCACCACCGGGACGTGCCTGGGGAGCGCGACGAGGAGAAGGCGCCGCACCGCCGGCGACTGAGCCGATGCTCAGGCGGGCCGTCGGGTCGGCGGCTCCGGCGAGAGCTGCTCGGAACCGTCGACGATCGCCCGGGCCAGATCGGACAGTGGCCGGTTGCGGCTGCGGGCGCTGTCGCGCAACAACGAGAAGGCCTCTCCCACGTCCAGCCCGAGGCGCTCGGCGAGGATCCCCTTGGCCTGTTCGATCAGGACCCGGCTGCGCAGCGCGGTCTGCAACTGCTCGGCGAGGATGTCGCGTCGATGGATGGCGCGGTGCTGGAGCAGTCCGATGGTGGCCACGTCGGCCAGGGCCTGCCCGAGGCGGAGCCTGCCGTCGTCGAGCGCGCCCGGGTGGGTGTCGAAGAGGTTCAGCGCCCCGATCACCTCGGAGCGCAGGCGCATGGGCAGGGCGTGGACCGCGGCGAACCCGACCTCGGCCGCGGCGGCGGTGAACCGGGGCCACCGGCCGGCGGTGCACAGGTCGACCACCGACACGGCACGACCCGTACGGAAGCAGTCCACGCTGGGACCCTGGTCGGTCTGCAGCTGGAACAGCTCCAGCAGCCGGGTGCGCTCGGAGGAGGCAGCCACCACCTGGAGGGTGTCCCGCTGGTCGGTCAACAGCAGGCCGGCCGCCGAGACGCCCAGCAACTGGACACATCGTTCGGTCAACGCGTGCAGGAACTCCAGCACGTCGAACTCCTCGACGAGCGTGTCGGCCAGCTCCACGAACACGTCGGACAACCGGATCTCGGCCATGTCACTCACCCTCGTCGTGTGTCTTGTCCCGCCGGCTTCCGGCGGCCCCGATGGCGCTCCGCCCGGCACCCTCCGACGGCGACGGACCGGGTCGATGCCGGGGTGGGGCACCACGACCGGATCGTTCTCGAAGCCCACCGACTGGCCACGCAGGAAGAACCTGCTTCCCCGACCCGCTCGGGCCCGTCGCGTCCACTGAGGTGACGAAGCGTTCCGCTGGTTCGTCTGATGACCTCCGGCTGCGCCCCGGACGGTCGGGCTGCGGCGAACCGGCGATGCGAGCGGCGTTCACACCGTACTCCCGGACCGTCTCCCGCGCGATGCGCGGCGCCCGCCGGGCCCCCCGGGTCACCGTGCCGGCGGCTCCCTGTTCAGGACGGCGGCAAGCTCGCGGCTGACGAGATCGTCGTAGCACGTGGCGACGCGGGGCGCCGGTCCGTCGGTCTCGCGGAGCCGGTCCGCCGCCCGGCGGGCGGCGATCGCGGTCACCCAGGCGACGCCGTCGAGCTGGCGGGAACCTGGCAGCGGCGCGAGCCGCCACACCTCGACGAAGACCGCCCGGGTCACCGCGACCGCGGGCGCCGGGCTGCCGAGGCTCTCCCGGACCTGGGCGAAGACGGCGGGGACGAGGCGGCGGTAGAAGCGGCCGAAGGCAGCCGGATCCCGGTCCGCGATCCGCCTGACGAGATCGTCGACGGACTCGGGGCCCGGGACGACGTAGCCGGTGGGGCCGGGCATCCGATGCTCCTGGTGTTGTGCCTGCGGTTCGGGGCACCACCAGGGACCGGGGCGGCTGCTACGTGCCTCACCCTACGGCACGGCCCTGCCGCGGAGCGGATCGCGCGGCCGCCGTCTTCTGTCGGCTGCGGGATGCGGGGTCCTCACGACAGGGGTGTCGGGTACGGACCCGGCCGACGTGAGGGTCGTTCCGAGTATTCAGGTCTGGCGTCGCTCGGGCGGGCCGGAATCCTGCAGGTCGAGGGGGCAGAGAATTTCGGAAGTTGAGGGGACATTATGGGCTTACATGTGTAAAAGTCCGATTACCTATATTTGTACGTGTGTGGCTTCGGCCCCGCAGTCGCGACAGCGCCGGCCGGAGACGCACCATGAGAGGGCCACAATCGTGACAGTCACCCGAACCCGTCATCTTCGGCGCGCGGCAATGCCGGCGCTCGCAGCCGTCGCGGCCGCCACCACGGCCATCGCTGTGCTGATCGTCAGTGGCACCGGCGCCAGCGCGGCCGAGGCACCGGTCGGCCTGGGGACAGCGGCGAACTTCTCCGTACTGGCCGGCTCGGAGGTGACCAACACCGGTCCGACCATCCTGGAGCAGAGCCTCGGTGTCCATCCCGGCAGCCAAGCGACCGGCTTCCCACCGGGCGCCGTCGCCGGCGAGATCCACCTCGCCGACGGCGTCGCCCTGCAGGCCAAGAACGACCTGACCACCGCGTACAACGACGCCGCGGGTCGGACGCCCTTCACCAACCGGCCGGCGGAACTCGGCGGCGCCACGCTGACCCCCGGGGTGTACCGGATCGGCGCCGCGCAACTGACCGGCCAGTTGACGCTCAACAGTCAGAACGACCCGGCGGCGGTGTTCATCTTCCAGATCGCCTCCACCCTCGTCACCGCCGCGAACAGCAGCGTCGTGTTCATCAACGGCGCCTCGCCCTGCAACGTCTACTGGCAGGTGGGCAGCTCGGCGACGCTCGGCACCGGCACCCGGTTCGTGGGCAACATCCTGGCCCAGACCTCGATCACCATGAACACCGGCGCGACCTTGCAGGGCCGGGCCCTTGCCCAGACCGGCGCCGTCACCCTCGACACCAACACCATCAACACCCCCGCCTGCCTGCAGCCGACAGGAAGCCCGACCACCACCCCCACGGGCACTCCGACCGGCCAACCCACCGGCACCCCGACGGGCACCCCGACAGGCACCCCGACGGGCACTCCGACCGGCCAACCCACCGGCACCCCGACCGGTACTCCGACGGGCACTCCGACCGGTACTCCGACGGGCACTCCGACCGGCACTCCGACCGGTCAGCCCACCGGGAGCCCCACCGGCTCGCCGACGGGACAGCCCACGCGAACGCCGACCGGTGTCCCGACCCCGAGCCGCACGCAGCTGCCGGTGACCGGTGCCAGCGGCGGTGGTGCGCTCGTACCCGTCCTGACCGGCCTCGGCAGCCTCGCCGTCGCCACCGGCGCGAGCCTGCTCTTCCTCTACCGCCGCAGGACCTCCGAGTCCTGACCGGGCAGACCCCGGCGGCCGCTCACCGGCCGCCGGGGTCGGCACGGCTCAACCAGGTGGGTCCGACACCGACGCGCACCGTCCTGACCCGCCTTGCTCGACAGAGGTCGTGAGACCGGCCGGCCGGCGGTGCGCGCCGGCCGCTCGGCACTCAGCCGGACCCGTGCCCGACCATCGCCGCGACGAGCGCGTCGAGGGGTACGGTGGCGAAGCCGACCCGGGCGTCGCTGGCCCCGTACGGCAACCAGAGCAGGTCGTCGTGGAGCAGACCGCCGCAGGAGTAGACGACGTTGGGCACGTACCCCTCGCGCTCGGTGTCGTCGGGGGCCAGCAGCGCCCCCGGCAGCTCGGCGATCACCCGCTCCGGGCGGCGCAGGTCGAGCAGCAGGGCCCCGATGGCGTAGCGGCGCATCGGGCCGACGCCGTGGGTGAGCACCAACCAGCCCGCCTCGGTCTCGATGGGCGATCCGCAGTTGCCGACCTGGATCAACTCCCAGCTGCGACGCGGCCCGTGCAGCGGCACCGGGGCCTGCCAGGTCTGGTCGTCGGTCAGGACGGTCAGGCCGATGGTCTCGCCGTCGGAGCGGCAGAGCGCCAGGTGCCGGCCGTCGACGGTGCGGGGGAAGAGCGCCATGCCCTTGTTCCGGGCGCCCGGTCCGCGCATCGGGTCGATCCGGAACCGGCTCAGCTCGTCGCTGGCCAACCTCCGGGCGGCGATGCGTCGACCGTCGTAGGCGGTGTACGTCGCCTGGTAGGTCGCGACGCCGGCGTCGTCGACGAACCTGACGAACCGGGCGTCCTCCATGCCGTTGCTCTCCGCCGCGGTGGCCGGCCAGAGCACCCGCTCGTGCAGGAGGGTCTCGGCCGGGAAGGCGACGGCGTAGCTGGCCGCGGAGATCCGGCGCAGCTGTTCCAGCGTGTCCGGGGTGGTGTGGCGGTAGAACAGATCGGGCGGCAGGGCGGCCAGTACCCGTTCGAAGCCGGCCTCGTCGTACCGCTCCGGCAGGGCCGCCAGCACGGCCGCGCAGACCTCGTTGTCCCAGCCCTCCTCGCGCAGCCCGGCGGCGAGCAGGTCCCGTCGGTGTCGCACGTGGCCGCGCCGGCCGCTCACCAGCGGTCCCGACCGCCCCCGCACGGCGAGGCGGCTCCCGGGCCCCAGCACGGCGCTGGCGAACCCGATGGAGGAGAGATGGCCCTCACCGATCTGGCGCAGGCTGACCGCCACCCGCAGCTGCCCCGGTTCCAGCGCCGACTGGTCGGGGTGGGCCACCATGGACGGGTTGCACAGCGCGGCGGCCTCGACGGCGTACTCGTGGCTGAAGTAGGCGCCCACGAGCAGCCGCGCGGTGGGGGAGAGCTGCCGGGTGCGGGCGACCCGGTGCCGGACGAGTTCGTAGTGGTGCCGGAAGGTGCCTTCCAGGTCGCGGTGCCGGCCGCCGAAGTCGTGCAGCGTCCGCCGGAGCAGGGTCTGCGTCTCGTCGGCGTCGAGGCCCGCGATCCGGTCGACGAGATCGTGCGCGCGGGTGTGCGCCACCGCGGCGTCCTCACCCGGGACGAAGAGCTTGACGACGACCCGCCGGGGGTCGGGAGCGAGGGTGAGGCTCTGGCGGGTGGCCAGGATCCCGGTCACGACCGCTGCCGGGCGTGCTGCAGGGTGGAGATCAGCGCCAGGGTCGACTCGGCGCCCTGGTTGAAGTTGGGGCCGTGCGGGGTGAGCCCGTCGTAGCCGCCGCCGGTCGCCGGGTCCCACATGGCCATGCCGAGGTCGTTGTTCCCCAGGAACCATCCGACGGCCCGCCCGAGCCCGATCCTCCAGGCCGGGTCGCCGGTGATCGCGGCGGCGGTCGCGCACGCGTCGGCGAGGGCGGCGACCTCGATCGGTTGCTGGTCGTGGCGGGGACGAGCGCCGTCGCGCCGCCAACCGCCGACGGGCACGACCGAGAGCCGCCCGTCGCGCACCTGCAGCTCGCACAGCCAGGTCAGCATCCGCAGCCCGTCGGCGAGCAGTGGGGCGTTGCCGCGCAGCTGGCCGGCGGCGATGACGACCTCCGCGAGCGCGGCGCTGGCGTAGCTGAGCCGCTCCTGCGGCCACGGCCAGCGCGGATCGGGGCCGCCGGGGCCGACGACGGCGGCGGCGTCGTCGAGCAGCGCCCCCGCGGCGGCGTGCCCCGGATGGCGGCGCAGCACCTCGGCGGCGCCCAGCCCGGCGAAGGCCATGGCGTGCGGCGCGGCCGACCGCCGGGCGGCGCCGCGGCTGAAGGCCACCAGCGCCTCGGTGCGGATCCAGGCGGCGGGGTTGCGGGCGGCGGCCGTCCCCAGCCCCCACAGCGCCCGGCCCCACCAGTCACCGAGGCCGGGCTGGTCGGTCCAGCGACGGTCGTGGCCCAGGCGGTTGCGGAAGGCGCCGCGCCCGTCCTGGGCGTGGGTCAGGAAGGCCAGGTAGCGCTCGGCCAGCCCGAGCACCTGCGCCGACGGCTCCGGCTCCCGGCTGGCGACCAGCAGGCCCCGGGCGACGTCGTCGGTGCAGTAGCCGTGTTCCCTACGGACGATGGCGTGCCGGGCGTGCTCGAAGAGGCCGGTGTCGTCACTGAGCCGGGCCAGGTGGGCGAAGCTCGGCGCGGGTGCCGGCATCTCCACGCCGCGACCGATGTCACCGGCCGGGTCGCGCGACGTGCTCACGCCGCTGCCGGGGCGACCGTGGGCGAGCGACCGGCGATGAGCCGCCCGGCGAGGGCCTCGTACCGCGCCGCCACCGCCGGCCAGCGCAGGTCCGCCGCGATCGACCGGGAGCGGCCCGCGAGGTCGGCGGACAGGCCGGGCTCGGTGAGGATCCGCCGGATCGCGGCCGCCAGCGCCGTCGGGTCCCGATGGGGTACGACCAGCCCGGGGCCGCCGGTGAGCAGCTCGACGGCGTGCGGGAAGGGCGTGGCGACGACGGGGACGCCGGCGGCCACCGCTTCGATCAGGACGCCGGAGGTCACCTGCTCGGTGGAGTCGTAGGGCAGCACGACCACGTCGGCGGAGCGGACCAGCGCGGCGAGGGTGGCCTGGTCGTGGTACGCGGCCTGGTAGTCCACGGCGTGCGCGACGCCGAGCTGCGCGCCGAGGAGGTGCAGGCCGGCCCGGTACGTCTCGCCCTGATGCTCGATCACCTTCGGATGGGTCCGGCCGGCGACGGTGTACGTGGGGGTCGGGTCCAGGTCCTGCAACCGGGCCAGGGCCCGCAACGCCCACTCGATTCCCTTGCCGGGCCCGAGCAGCCCCCAGGTGAGCAGGTGCGGTCGGGTCCGCCGCAGGGTGGCGGCGCCGACGGGGTCGGCCGCGCCGTGCGGGATCACCGACACCTTCGCCGGGTCCACCGCGTAGCCGACGAGCAGCCGGTCGTGGGCGGTGCCGGTCATCGTGACGACCGCGCCGGCCGCGGCGACGATCTGCTCCAGCAGCGTCTTCTGCCGAGCCGACGGCTGACGGAGCACGGTGTGCAGGACCACGACGCTCGGTACGGTGAGCCGCCGCAGCAACGGCAGGACGTCCTCGCCGTCGGTGCCCGGATAGATGCCGTACTCGTGCTGCACGACGGCCACGTCGAAGGCGTCGAGCGCCGCGGCGGCGCCCCGCCAACCGGCCGCGTTCCGCGTCGACCAGGTGTGCACGACGGTGGGTTCCGGGCGTTGGTCGTCGCCCGGGGCGGTGACCCGTACGACGCCGCCGGGCGGTCCGCCGGCGGTGAGATGGGCGGCGAGAGCCGAGTTGAAGGTGGCCAGTCCGCAGCGGGTCGGCGGGTGGGTGCTCAGGAAGCCATAACGGGTGGACATCGGGTGCCGTGCCTTCCGGTTGTCGGCCGCCGCCGAGGGACGGGGCGGGCCTCACGAGGTAACGGCGCACGTCGGCGGCGTGGACGGCCGACGGAACGGGCTCAGGGGTGACCGCCGCGTCAGTGGGGCGGGGATGGTGCTGAACCTGGATCGAGCGGAGCCGGATCCGTGGCGGATCGCGGCATCTGGACAGTGTCAGCGTTTCGGTCGACCGGTGAGGTCGTCGTAGACGGCCAGGTAGTCGGTGACCATCCGGTCGGCGGAGAATCGTTGCCGGGCCCGCGCCCGGCAGCCGGCGCGGTCGATCGACGACACCCGACCGACGGCCTCGACGGCCTGCGCGACGGTCCGCACCAGCAGCCCCGTCACCCCCTCGTCGACCACCTCGGGCATCGACCCCCGGCCGTACGCCACGACCGGCGTCCCGCAGGCCATCGACTCCACCACGGACAGGCCGAACGGTTCGTCGAAGGCGATGGGGTGCAGCAGCGCGGCGGCGCCGCCCAGGATCTCGCCGCGGCGGCGTGGGCCCACGGCGCCGAGGAAGGTGACCCGTTCGCCGTCGACGTGTGGGGCCACCTGCTCCCGGAAGTAGCGCTCGTCCTGCACGATGCCGCAGATGGTCAGCGGCCGACCCGCCCGCCGGGCGATCTCGATGGCGGTGTGGGTGCCCTTGTCGGGATGGATCCGGCCGAAGGCCACCAGCCCTGGGCCGGGGTGCGGGGTGAACGGCAACCCGGCCAGGTCGACCCCGTGGTACACGGTGGCGAGGTAGTCGAGCCCGGAGATCCGGTCGGCGTCGGAGATGGAGACGTAGGCCGAGCGGCCCTTCTCGTACGCCGGCAGGATCCCCGCCCCGGAGAAGCCGTGCACGGTGGTCAGCAGCGGGGCGGCGCAGTGCGCGGCGAAGGCCAGCGGCAACCAGTCCAGGTGACTGTGCACCAGGTCGAACTCGGCGGAGCGGGCCAGCGCGTGGGAGACGTGCATCGCCTCCCAGACCCGCCCGTCCATGCCCGGATCCTCGGCGTAGCCGCGTGGGCACACTCCGTCGAGGGTGGCGGAGGTGATCGAGTCCAACGTCGCGAAGAGCGTCACCTGCACGCCCCGCGCGACGAGTCCCTCGGCCAGGAGGCCGGTCACCTGCTCCCACGGGCCGTAGTGGCGCGGCGGCGTCCGCCACGCCACCGGGCCCAGCAGGGCCACTCTCACCGCGCCGTCGACCCGCCGAGTTCGGTGAGGTCGAGACGCAGGGTCGCGAGCAGCCCGGCGTGCCGGGCGGTGTCGACCTGCGCCGGCAGCTCCCGCTCGACCCAGTCGGCCCTGGTGTGCTGGCCGCGTCGACGCAGCGCCGAGACGATCGTGTGCCGGGACACTGTCATGGTCCGCTCCTTGGTGGTGATGGTGGGAAGGTCGTCGGTGCGCCGCTGCCGCGGCGGGGGCGTCGTCGGTCCGGGCGCCGGTGCGGGCGTCCCGGCGTCGACCGGGTGGGAATCGACGGGGGCGGGGGCGTCGGGGGTGGTGCGCAGACGGCCGCCCTCGCCCTCCCAGGTGTGCCTGTCCGCGCTGCCGGTCCTCGTGTCCGACGTCGTGCCGGCGGCGACGAGCAGCTGTGGGGAGTGGACCAGGTTGCCGGCGGTGGCGGCGAGCGCCATCGCCGCCTCGGCCAGGCCCGCCGGGGTCTCCGGCGGTACGACCAGCAGGTCGACCCGGTCGTCGTTGAGGCAGATCGCGGTCAGCAGGGTGGCCGGTTGGCTGGTGAAGTAGCCCAACCGCAGCACCCTGCCGTCGACGGCCAGCTGGCGCGGGTTGCCGTCCCAGGTGTCGGCGTTGAGCACCAGCCGGACGATCGGACCGTGCAGCAGGTCGATGGCGAGGACGAGGCCGGGCAGCTCGGCGAGCGGATCCGTCGAGCGGGGCCACCAGCCACCGTCGAGCAGCGTGCGCGCGGAGCGGGTCGGTTCGATCCGCAGGCGCGGCGGCGACGGGGGAGCGAGGGCGTGGGTCGAGGGCGTCATGTCGGATCCTCATCGCCGTGACCGCGGCGTAGCGGTGGGGTCGTGCGTGCAGTCGCGCCGTGCGGAGCGCCGGTTCGCCCACCCGTCCGGTCGGATCGTCGGCCCGCCCCGCTCAGCGGCGGTGCTGTGGCGAGGCGCGGATCGCCGGGGTGCCGATCGCGGGGGCCGTCGTCCGGCTCGCGCCGACGCCGGTCGACGCGGCCCTGGGGCCGGGCGGCCCGGGCGTCGGCCCCGGGCCCGGAAGCGAGAGGAGTGTCCCGGGACGATCGGTCGTGCCACCGCGGATCGGGTGCGGACGTCGCACACCCGCGGACGGAGCCGGCGTGGCGGGCACCCCAGGGGTGGGATGCCGTCGTTTCCGGGGTACCCCCAGCCTACGCCTGTCCGGGCCGCTCCGCGCGGCACCGCCGTTCCCGGTGGCCGACACCCGCCGGACGGCCCGCGTCGGGCGGCCCGCGTCGGCGGCTCCCGACCGCTCCGCCCCGCCTCGTGACCGTGCTCACCGGTGCGCTCCCGTTGACCCGGCAGGAGCGCGAGCAGGTGCGACAGGCGGTCGCCGAGCCCGCCGTGCTCGGGCCCTGGCTGCCGGCCCCGGACTGACGTCCCTCGTCCCCGGCCGGGCAGGGCGTGCCCGAGCGCGACCCGATCGTGCTCCCCGTCCACGGCTGACGGCGCCGCTGACCGGGCGCCACCGGGCCGCGACGAGGCGGCCCGGCGCCGGCACGACCCGCGCGACGGCTGCCGCTCGTCCACGGACCCGGCCGTCGAGGGGCGCCAGCCGGTGCCCGGTCCCGCCGGTCGCGGGTCGGGTGATCGTGTCCTCTGGGAAGGTTGGGGCATGGCCGCGCCGTTCCGCCCACGTCTGACCGACTGGACCGTCTTCGTCCCGCTGCTGGCGATCCTGGTGCTGATCCTGACCTGGGGGCGAGACCTGTCCGGCCCCGTCGTCGTGGTGGTGGCCCTGCTGCTGGCCGGCGCGGTGCTGGCCGCCGTGCACCACGCCGAGGTGGTGGCCCACCGGGTGGGGGAGCCGTACGGCTCGCTCGTGCTCGCCGTGGCCGTCACCGTCATCGAGGTCGCCCTGATCGTCACGCTCATGATCAGCGGCGGCGAGAAGACGCAGTCGCTCGCGCGCGACACCGTCTTCGCCGCCGTCATGATCACCTGTAACGGCATCCTCGGGCTGTCGCTGCTGATCGGGGCGCTGCGCCGCCGGGTGGCGGTCTTCAACTCCGAGGGCACCGGCGGGGCGCTGGCCACCGTGACCACCCTCGCCGCGCTGAGCCTCGTGGTGCCGACCTTCACCACCAGCCGGCCCGGCCCGCAGTTCAGCCCGGCACAGCTCGCCTTTGCCGCCGTGGTCTCGCTCGCCCTCTACGGCCTGTTCGTCATGGTGCAGACCGGCCGCCACCGCGACTACTTCCTGCCCGTCAACAACCAGGGGCGGGTGCTCGACACGGCGGGGCACGCCGAACCGCCGTCGGACCGGGCCGCGCTGCTCAGCCTCGGCCTGCTGCTGGTGGCGCTGGTCGCCGTGGTCGGCGACGCCAAGTCGGTGTCCCCGGCGATCGAGTCCGCCGTCGCCGGGGCGAACCTGCCCCCGTCGTTCGTGGGGGTGGTCATCGCGCTGCTGGTGCTGCTGCCCGAGACGATCGCCGCCGCCCGGGCCGCCCGCCGCGACCGGGTGCAGATCAGCCTGAACCTCGCCCTGGGCTCGGCCATGGCCAGCATCGGGCTGACCATCCCGGCGATCGCGCTCGCCTCGATCTGGTTGGAGGGCCCGCTGCTGCTCGGCCTCGGCGGCACCCAGGTGACCCTGCTCGCCCTCACCGTCGTCACCAGCGTGCTGACCGTGGTGCCGGGGCGGGCCACGGTGCTCCAGGGCGGCGTGCACCTGGTGCTGCTCGCCGCCTTCGTCTTCCTCGCCGCCAGCCCCTGACCACCCGCGGCCACGCGCGGCGCTCAGGCGTCGTCCAGGCGGGCGGCGCGGGCGTGCAGGTAGCGCTGCCGCGCCAGGTTCGTCGACCGTCCAGCCGCCGAACGGTAGGCGTCCCGGGCGGCCGTACGGTCGCCGAGCAGTTCCAGCAGGTGCGCCCGGACGGCGGGCAGGCGCGGGTCGTCGCCGAGCCGCCCCCGCTCGGCGAGCCCGTCGACGAGGGCCAGCCCGGCGGCCGGGCCACGGCTCATGGCCACCGCCACCGCGTGGTTCAACGCCACCACCGGGCTGTCGGACAGCCGCATCAGCACGTCGTACAGCGCGGTGATCTGCGCCCAGTCGGTGTCGGCGGCGCCGGCCGCCTCGTCGTGCACGGCGGCGATCGCGGCCTGGAGTTGGTACGGGCCGACCCGGCCGCGGGGGAGCGCGGCGGTGACCAGGGCGACGCCCTCGCCGATCTGCTCCCGCTTCCACCGGCTCCGGTCCTGCTCGGCCATCGGCACCAGCTCGCCGTGCGGGCCGGTCCGCGCCGGCGCGCGGGCGTCGGTGAGCAGCATCAGCGCCAGCAGCCCGGTGACCTCCGGGTCCTCCGGCAGCAGCCGGTGCACGAGGCGGGTCAGTCGGATCGCCTCCGCCGACAGGTCGGGGCGCAGCAGCGCCGGCCCGGTCGTGCTGGCGTACCCCTCGTTGAAGATCAGGTAGAGCACGTGCAGCACGGCGGCGAGCCGTTCGGCGCGCTCGCCGCCATCGGGCATCCGGAACGGCAGGCCGCTGTCGCGCACGCGCTGCTTGCCCCGGGTGATCCGCCGGGTCATCGTCGCCTCCGGCACCAGGAAGGCCCGCGCCACCTCGGCGGTGCCCAGCCCACCCACCGCCCGCAGGGTGAGCGCGACCTGCGAGGCCGGCGACAGCGCGGGATGGCAGCAGAGGAAGAGCAGGACCAGGGTGTCGTCGGTTCCACCCGCCGACCGGTCCGCCGCCGGGGCCAGCCGGTCGGCGGGCAGCACCCACCGTGCCACGGCGTCCTCCCGGCGCCGCCGGGCCTGCTCGGCGCGCAGGAGATCGGTCAGCCGCCGGGCGGCGACGGTGATCAACCAACCCCGCGGACTGTCGGGTACGCCGTCGCGCGGCCAGCCGGTGGCCGCCGCGATCAGCGCCTCCTGCGTCGCGTCCTCGGCCAGGTCGAAGTGACCGTAGCGGCGGGTCAGCGCGCCGAGGACCTGCGGCGCCAGCTCGCGCAGCAGCCCCTCGACGCGCCCACCGGTCACCGTCGCGCCTCAGCCGTCGAGGTCGTCGATGCCATCGGCGATCGGCCGGACATCCACGTACTCGCCGGGACGGTCGGGATCGACGAAGTTGGCCGCGATCTCCACCGCCCGGTCGAAGCTGTCGCAGTCGATGACCGTGTAGCCGGCCAGGACCTCCTGCGTCTCCGGGTACGGCCCGTCGGTGACCACGGGCAGACCGCCGCTGAACCGGACCCGTCGGGCGTGCACCGGGGCGGTGAGCCCCTGGGCGTCGACCAGCTCGCCGGACTCGGCCAGGCCCTGGTGCAGCTTCTCCATGTGGGCGTGCATCGCCGCCACGTCCTCGGCGGACATGACCGGCCCGTCGGTAGCGCCGCCGGCCATCGCGTCGTAGTCCCGCTGGGAGCCGTACAGCAGAATCATGTACTTCACGGTCTCTCCTCCTGCGGCGCCCTCGCGGCGCCGCTCACCGGAGACGTCGGAGCCGGCGAGCCCTTCCGGACACGTGCGCCCGCCCGCCGCGTCCCGATCGTATGGCCGTGCCGCCCGGACCGGGTGGACCGCCGCGGCCCCGGCGCCGTGGTCGGCTGTGCCCGGGCATGACGGGCCCACCGCCGGGGTACTGGACGCCGCAACGCCGACGCCGGGGAGGGCACTGTGACGACGCGCGTGGGACGCCGACCGCGAAGCTCGCTGGCCGGCCTCGTGGTGGCCCTCGTCGCGGCGGCCGGGTGCGTGGTCGGCGGGGTGTCCGAACCCGAGGGACGACAGCCCGCGCCGCCGCGTCCCGGCGGTGGGTCCTCTCCGGGTGCCGAGCAGACCCGGGCCGACGGCACCACCAGCGTCGCGGAGTTCCGGCAGGACGTCGCCGACGCGCAGAGCATCGCCGAGCGGTACTGGGCCGCCCAGTTCAAGGCCTCGGGGCAACGGTTCCGCCCGATCCGCCGGATCATCCCGTACCAGCGGGCCGGGGAGGTCTCCTGCGGCAGGCAGCCGCTGCCGCGCAACAACGCCGTCTACTGCTCGGTAGGCGACTTCATCGCCTACGACGTGAACTGGTCGGTGGCCGCGTTCCGCCAGGTCGGCGACGCGTTCGTGTTCTACCTGCTCGGCCACGAGTACGCGCACGGCATCCAGGCCCGCCTCGGGATCCGCCACTCCTACACCATTCAGCAGGAGTTGCAGGCCGACTGCATGGCCGGGGCCTACCTCGGCGACTCGGTGCGCGCAAAGGCGCTGCGGCTCGCCGACGGCGACCTGGAGGAGTTCCGCGAGGGGCTGCTGGCCGTCGGAGACGCCCCCGACCAGCCCTGGTTCGCCGAGGGCGCGCACGGGACCGCCGAGCAGCGCACCGAGTCGTTCTTCCGCGGCTACGAACGGTCCCTGGGCGCCTGCGGCCTGAGCTGAGCCGGCCGGGTCAGAACTCGCCCCACCACTGCCGCACCCGCATCGACGCGCCGCCGCCGTTGTCGCCGATGTTGGGGTCGTTGAAGGAGAAGACCAACTGCGGCGGCATGCCGGCGTTGTAGTAGAGCATGCAGCCGCTGTCGGCGCCGATCGGGAACCACCGGCCCGAGCCGTAGATCAGCCCGGTGCGCAGCACCAGCATGGACCCCGAGGTCACCTTGGCGATCAGCGCGTAGCGGGGGGCGTCCGGCGCGGGCCAGCCGCTGCCGGCCAGCGGCAGCTCGCCGGCGATGGACTTCTGGGTGCCCCAGTGGTCGATGCGGACGTTGCCCAGGGCGGACACCCGGAACACGTCCCGGTCGAGCATGCCCACCGGCGTCGGCCACGCGGTGTGCACGTTGCCCGGCGCGAACCAGTACCGCTCGTCGGCGTGCTGAGGGGTCTCCAGGTCGTAGCACCGTTCCAGCGGCAGGCTCGCCGCGGCGGCCGGCCCCGCCGGCCAGATCGCGACGGCGGCGGCGAGCAGGACCACGGTGCACCGGGAGACCAGGGATCGGACGCGCATGGCGACCTCCGGGCGAGGGGCCGCCGTGACGGCGGCCGGCTGTCCCCGAGTCTCGCGCCCGCGCGCAACCCGTCGGCCAGGTCACCCCCGCGGCACCTGGGCGCGCCCGCGGCGTGCCGGCTGGGAGGATCCCCGGGTACGCACCCCGAGGGAGGCCCCGCTGAACAGCCATCACCCCGCCGCCGTGCTCTTCGACATGGACGGCACCCTGGTCGACAGCGAGAAGCTGTGGGACGTCGCGCTGCGCGAGCTGGCGGCGGAGTACGGCGGCACCCTCTCCGACCCCGCCCGCCGGGCCATGGTCGGCACCAGCATGGCCGCCTCCATGCGCATCCTGCACGACGACCTGGGCCAGCCGGGGCGCGACCCCGAGGTCAGCGCGGCGTGGATCAACGCCCGGATCCTGGAGCTGTTCCGCACCGGGCTGCGCTGGCGTCCCGGCGCCCTGAACCTGCTGCGGGCCGTCCGGACGGCGGGCATCCCGACCGCGCTGGTGACCTCCAGCGGCCGGCCCCTCGTGGAGGTGGCGCTGGACACCCTCGGGCGGGACAGCTTCGACGCCGTCGTCTGCGGCGACGAGGTCGACGCGGCCAAGCCGCACCCCGAGCCGTACCTGACCGCCGCCCGGCTGCTCGGCGTGCCGATCGCCCGCTGCGTGGCGATCGAGGACTCGCCGACGGGGGTGGCCAGCGCGCTCGCCGCCGGCGCGGCGGTGCTGGCCGTACCGGCGGAGGTGCCGATCGGGCCGCTGGACGGCGTACACCAGGTGGAGAGCCTGACCGGCGCGGACCTGGAGCTGCTGGCCGCCCTGCTCGGCGCGCCGCCCGAAGCCTGACGGACGAGGGGCCCCGCCGACCGGCGGGGCCCCTCGTCCGTGCGTGGGGATCAGTCGTGGGCGATGGCGCCGAGCACGTTGATCCGGGCGGCCCGGACCGCCGGCAGCGCCGCGGCGACCACCCCGACGATCGCGGCGAGGCCGAGGAAGATCCCCATCTGGGCCCAGGGCAGCACCAGGTCGGTGATCCCCTCGTCCCGCAGCGCCTCGACCACGGCCGCGCCGAGGCCGGCGCCGACGACGACGCCGAGCAGCGCGCCGAACACCGAGATCACCACCGCCTCCACGGTGATCATCCGCATCGTCTGCGCCCGGCGCAGGCCGATGGCCCGCAGCAGCCCCAGCTCCCGGGTGCGCTCCAGCACCGACAGCGCCAGGGTGTTGACGATGCCGAGCACGGCGATCACGATGGCCAGCGCCAGCAGGATCTGGATCATCGTGAGCAGCCCGTCCAGCTGGCCGGTCTGCTGCTCGATGAACGCCGCCCGGTCGGCCACCGACACCTCGGGGGAGTCGGCCAGCAGCGCCTCGATCTGCGGCTGCACGTCGGCCACCCGGGTGCCCGGTGCCAGCTGGACGAAGCCCTGGATCGGCTGCGGGATGGCGAAGCCACGCGCCGCCTCCGCCGGCAGCACCACCGGGTTGGTCAGCTGGGAACTGGCGTAGATTCCGCTCACGGTGTAGGTCCGCGCCTCGCCCCGGGACGTCTGCACCGGCACCTTCGACCCCACGGAGAGGCCGCGGGCCGTCGCGGTGTCCGAGCTGACCAGCATCTGGTCCGGCGTCAGCCGGTCGATGTCGCCGGCGGTGGGCTCGGCCCCGAAGATCTGCCGCAGCGCGGCGACGTCGCTGCTCGCCGCCACCCAGGTGCGCTCGCCGCCGACCATCGCCATGTCGCCGTACTCGCCGTCGGCCAGGCGCACCCCGGGGATCGCGGCGACCTTCGCCAGCACCGCCGGGTCGAAGCTCGGCGGCCGGGGGCCGCTCTGCGCCCCGGCGATCACCAGCTCCGCCTTCAGGCTGTCCTGGGCGAGCCCGCCGATGCTGCTCTTCGCCGAGTCCAGGATCACCGTCACCCCGGTCACCAGGGCGATGCCGACCATCAGCGCGGCGGCGGTGATGGCGGTGCGGCGCGGGTTGCGCCCGGAGTTGAGCCGGCCCAGCCTGCCCGGCACCGACCAGGCGAAGACCGCGCCGAGCAGGCTCACCACCGGCCGGCTGATCAGCGGCGTCAGCAGGGCCACGCCGATGAAGGTGAACAGCACCCCGCCGAGGATGGTGGCCAGGGTGTTGCCCCCGGCGTTGCCGGTGAGCCCCAGGGCCAGCAGCGCGCCGCCCACCGCGGTGACGATCGCGCCGGCCACGGTGACCTTGGTCAGCGGACGGTCGGGGGTGGCCACGTCCTGCATGGCCGCGATCGGCGGGATCCGCGAGGCCCGCAGCGCCGGCAGCAGCGCCGCCACCACGGTGATCACGAGGCCGACGGCGAACGCGCCGATCACGGCGGACAGCGGCACGCCGACCCCCGCCAGGCTCAGCCCGCCGGCGAACGTGCTGAACAGGTACGCCAGCAGCGCGCCGATGCCGATGCCCGCGCCGAGGCCGAGCACCGAGGCGACCAGCCCCACCGCGACGGCCTCCAGCACCACCGACCCGATGATCTGCCGGCCGCTGGCCCCGACCGCGCGCATCAGCGCCAGTTCCCGGGTGCGCTGCGCCACGATGATCGAGAAGGTGTTGAGGATCAGGAAGGTGCCCACCAGCAGCGCCACCGCCGCGAAGCCGAGCAGGATCCGGTTGAAGAAGGACAGCGCCTCCTTCATGCCGGCCGCCGCGTCCTCGGACAGCTGCGCGCCGGTCTTGACCTCGAAGTCGCCGCCCACCGCCGCCGCCACGGCGTCGCGCAGCGCCGCGTCCGACATCCCGTCGGCGGCGGTGACCGAGATGTTGCTGAAGGTGTCGGGCGCGCCGAGCATCAGCTTCTGCGCGACCGGCGTGGTGAACATGATCTCGTTGGCGCCACCGATGGAGTCCCGGCCGCCGCTGTAGCCGAACACGCCGACGATGGTGAACTCCTGCTTGGGCTGCAGGGTCAGCACGCCGACCCGGTCGCCGACCTTCACCTTGCCGGCCGCCGCGAGCGCCTTGTTGACGACGATCTCGTCGTCGGCCTGCGGGGCCCGCCCCTCGCGCAGCTGCACCAGGTCGTTCTCGCCGGTCCAGTTCTCGCCCAGCTGGGGCGGGCCGAACGAGGCGACCACCTTGCCGTTGCTCCCGATCAGCCGCGCCCCGTCGACGCCGACCACGCCGGTGGCCTCGGCCACGCCGGGCACCGCCCGGACCTTCTCCAGGGTGGCCGCCGGCACCGGCGGGGCCACCTGCATGCCCTCCGCCTCGCCGACGTCGATCTTCGGCTTGCCGGCGACGTTGACGTCCACGCCCTCGTACGCGTCGGCGAAGATCGCGTCGAACGAGCGGCCGAGGGTGTCGGTGAGCACGAACGCGCCGGAGACGAACATGACGCCCAGCACCACGGCCAGGCCGGAGAGGATCAGCCGGACCTTGCGGGCCAGCAGGCTCTTGAGGGTCGCGCGGAACATCAGCGCGCCACCTCGGCGAGGGTGTCCAGCTTCTTCATGGTGTCCAGCACCGTGTCGGCGGTCGGCTCGATCAGCTCCGAGACGATCTGCCCGTCGGCGAGGAAGACCACCCGGTCGGCGTACGCGGCGGCGGTCGGGTCGTGGGTGACCATCACGATGGTCTGCCCGTGCTCGCGTACCGAGTTGCGCAGGAAGTTGAGCACCTCCGCGCCCGCCCGCGAGTCCAGGTTGCCGGTCGGCTCGTCGGCGAAGATCACCTCGGGCCGGGCGACGAGCGCGCGGGCGCAGGCCACCCGCTGCTGCTGGCCGCCCGAGAGCTGCGCCGGTCGGTGGTCCAGCCGGTCCCGCAGCCCGACCGTGGCGATCACCGTGTCGTACCAGGCCGGATCCGGCTTGCGCCCGGCGATCGACAGCGGCAGCAGGATGTTCTCCTTGGCCGTCAGCGTCGGCAGCAGGTTGAACTGCTGGAAGATGAAGCCGACCTTGTCCCGGCGCAGCTTCGTCAGGCCCGCGTCGCCCAGGCCGGTGACCTTGGTGTCGCCGATCGACACCGTGCCACGGGTCACCGAGTCCAGGCCCGCGAGGCAGTGCATCAACGTCGACTTGCCCGAGCCCGAGGGCCCCATGATGGCCGTGAACCGGCCCCGCTCGAACTCCGCGCTTACCCCCCGCAGCGCGACGACCTGCGCCTCGCCGCTGCCGTACACCTTCCACACGTCGCTCGCCCGGGCCGCGGCCTGCGCCTGCTGGCCTACCGTCGCGGTCACGTCATCTACCTCTTCCGTCTGTCTTCGGTCCGCGCCGCCCCCGCTGGTCCGGCGCGGCAGTCCCATCATCTGTGCCCGCCGGCCCCGATCCGTCCGACTCCGGGCGGAGCCATGGCGGATTTCGCGCTGCGGGTGCCCCCCAGGGCCGACTCAGGGTTGCCCCTGAGCGGGCGGCCGGCCGAGGGCTTCCCCGCGGGCCGGGACCGATCCTGCACAGTGACGCCGCGTCAGGGTCAACCACGCCGCGCCGTCTGCGGTCACGGTACGTGACGGCGACAACCGCGCCGTCCTGCCGCGGCGCATCCGGCGGTACGCCCCGGCGCCGGCTGGCGACGAGGCGCTACGCCCGCGGGCGGACCAGACCCGACTCGTACGCCAGCACCACGGCCTGCACCCGGTCGCGCAGCCCCAGCTTGGTCAGCACGTGCCCGACGTGGGTCTTGATGGTGGTCTCGCTGACCGACAACGCCCGGGCGATCTCGGCGTTGGACAGCCCCCGGGCCACGTGCACGAGCACCTCCCGCTCCCGCTCGGTCAGCGCGCTCAGCGTGCGGGGCGGCGCGGCCGCGGGGTCGGGCAGCGCGTCGGCGAAGCGGTCCAGCAGGCGTCGCAGGATCCGCGGCGCCACCACCGCGTCCCCGGCCGCCACGGTGCGGATCGCGGCCACCAGGTCGTCGGCCGGCACGTCCTTGGCCAGGAAGCCGCTCGCCCCGGCCCGCAGCGCCCCCACCACGTACTCGTCCAGGTCGAAGGTGGTCAGGATCAGCACCCGCACCGGCAGCCGGGCATCGACGATCGCGCGGGTCGCGGCGACCCCGTCCATTCGCGGCATCCGGATGTCCATCAGCACCACGTCGGGCAGCAGCCGGCGGGACAGCTCCACGGCCTCCAGGCCGTCGGCGGCCTCGGCCACGATGTCCAGGTCGTCCTCCGTGCCCAGCACCATCCGGAAGCCGGTACGCAGCAGCGGCTGGTCGTCGGCGAGCAGGATGCGCACCGGCCGTGCCGGCACCGTCGCGTCGGTCACCTGATTCCCCCGTCCCGATCCCCGCTCACGCCGCCACGCCCCGGGGGTCCACCGGGATCCTCGCCGACACCCGGAACCCCCCGCCCGGGCGAGCCCCGGTGCGTAGGACACCACCGTAGAGGGCGACCCGCTCCCGCATCCCGACCAGGCCGTGCCCGATCCGGTCGCCGTCGGGCCGGGGGCCGCGCCCGGTGTCGACGATCTCCACGTCGACCGTGCCCCCGTCGAAGCTCAGCAGCACCTGGGCGGTGGCCCCGCCGGCGTGCTTGAGCGTGTTGGTCAGCGCCTCCTGGGTGATCCGGTAGAGGGTCAGCGCCACCCCCTCCTCCAGCGCCCCCGGGGTGCCCTCGACCCGCAGGGTCACCGGCAGGCCGGCGTCGCGCACCTGCTCCACCAGCGCCTCGATGCCGGCGAGTCCCGGCTGCGGGGCCAGGTCGGCGGCCGGCTCGGCGTCGGTACGCAGCACGTCGAGCAGGCGGCGCATCTCCCGCAGCGTCGCCCGGCTGGTCTCCTCGATGGTGGCGATCGCCCCGTCGGCCGCCCCCGGGTCCTTCGGCAGCACGCGACGGGCCCCCGTGGCCAGCACCCCCATCACGCTGACGTGGTGCGCGACCACGTCGTGCAGCTCGCGGGCGATGCGCCGGCGCTCGTCGGCGACCGCCCGCTCGGCCAGCGAGCGCTGGTTCTCCTCGGCGGCCCGGGCCCGTTCCCGCAGCGCCTCGGTGGAGGCCCGACGGGCGTGCACCGCGCGTCCCACCGAGTACGACACCGCCCCGACCAGCAAATTGTTCAGCACCAGGTAGGCGGGGCTGACGTTCGCCAGCATCTCGTCGGGCGGCGGCGCGAGGGCGCTGGTGGCGCCGACCGGCACCCACAGCACCAGCGCCGCCACGGCCGCCGTCCGCCACGGCCCGGCGGCGGCCGCCGTGTAGGTGAGCACCATGAAGGTCATGCCCTGCGTGGTCGGCGCGGGACCGAGCAGGAGAGGCACCGCGAGCGTCGCCACCGCCATCGCGACCGCGGCCCACGGCGCCACCCGCCGCCACGCCACGGGCACGGCGCAGACCACGCTCCAGCCCAGCGCCGCCAGCAGGCGCCCCGGCCAGTACTCGCGGGGAGTCAGCGCGGTGAGCACCACCTCCGCCACGACGAGTCCGCCGGCGAGGAGCGCGTCCGCGGCGAGGGGGTGGCGGCGCAGCCACGCCCGGGGACCCGAAGTCATACCGCGACGCTATCCGCCGTCGCGCCCGATTGATCGTCGCCGGCGGTGAGCCCGCTCTCCTCCCTCAGGAGGAGAGCCGCTCATCCTCACCGAGGGCTGATGCCCCAGCTGGGGCTCGGGCTCAGGCTGGGGCCGAAGCCCTGGCCGGCCGGAGCCGGGGTGGGCCGGAGCCGGGGCTGAGTCGGGGCGGCCGGAGCTGGGGCCCTAGCCGGGGCCGGGCGAGCCGGGGCCGAAGCCCTGGCCGGCCGTGCGGCGGCCGGCCGGGTGGAACCACCGGTCACTCGTCGGCGCCGGGGGGCGTCGGGCGGGACCGGGCGTCGCGCAGCGGATCCGGCGCCGCCTGCGTCGGGAACGGCGGAGGGGTGCCCCCGAAGGTCGGGCAGAGCGCCTGGTGGCTGCACCAGTCGCAGAGCCGGCTCGGCCGGGGGCGGAAGTCCTGCTGGGCGGTCGCCTGCTCGATCGCCCGCCACAACGCCACCACCGTGCGCTCGAAGCGCAGCAGCTCGTCGGCGTCCGGGGCGTAGTCGCAGACCTCCGAGTCCTTGAGGTAGAGCAGCCGCAGCACCCGGGGCACCACGCCCCGGGTGCGCCAGAGCACCAGCGCGTAGAACTTGAGCTGGAACAACGCCCGGGCCTCGAACGCCTCCCGCGGCGCGCCGCCGGTCTTGTAGTCGACCACCCGCAGCGCCCCGTCGGGCGCCACGTCGAGCCGGTCGACGTAGCCCCGGATCAGCAGCTCCTCGTCGACCACCGCCGAGATCAGGCTCTCCCGCTCGGCGGGCTCCAGCCGGCGCGGGTCCTCCACCGCGAAGTAGCCCTCCAGCAGCCCGGCGGCGGAGCGGAGGAACTCGGCCGCCGCCGGGGAGTCGCCGTCGGCGAACAGCGCCGCCAGCTCCGGCTGCTCGGTGACCAGTCGGTCCCACTGCGGGGCCACCAGGTCGCCGGCCGCCGTCGGGGTGCGCCCGGCGGCCGGCAGGTCGAACAACCGCTCCAGCACCGCGTGCACCAGCGTGCCCCGGGCCTGCTCGACGGTCGGCCGCTCGGGCAGCCGGTCGATGCTGCGGAACCGGTAGAGCAGCGGGCAGGTCTTGAAATCCGCCGCCCGCGACGGCGACAACGAGGCCCGCACCGTCGCCGGGACCTCGGCCGGGGTCGAGGAATGCTGCGTGGTCACCGGTTCCGCCGTCATGCCCGGAAGGTTAGGGCACCGGTGTGACACCACCGCCGTCGCCGCACCGGAGCATGATCTCCCGCCGCGTAGCATCGATCCGGTGGAGCAGACGAGGCGACCGCGCCGCCGGCCCGACGCGCGCACCGGCCTGACCGTGGGCCGGGTGTTCGGGGTGCCGCTGCACCTCAACGGCTCGATGGTGCTGCTCACCCTGCTGGTCACGGTGCTGTACGCCGAGTTCGCCCGCCGTCAGCTCGACCTGTCCCAGCTCGCCGGCTACCTGATCGGCTTCGGCTTCGTGGTCTCCCTGCTCGGCTCGGTGCTCCTGCACGAGCTCGGCCACGCCCTCACCGCGCGCCGCTACGGCATCGGTGTGCGCGGGATCACGCTGGAGCTGCTCGGCGGCTACACCGAGATGGACCGGGACGCCCCGACGCCCCGCGTCGACCTGCTGGTGTCCCTTGCCGGCCCCGCCGTCTCCGCCGTGCTCGGCGTGCTCGCCGTCGCCGCCACCCTCGCCCTGCCCGACCGCACCCTGGCCAACCAGCTCGCCTTCCAGCTGGCCGTGAGCAACGTCATCGTCGCGCTGTTCAACATCCTGCCCGGGCTGCCGCTCGACGGCGGCCGGGCGCTGCGGGCGGCGGTCTGGGCGGTGACCGGCGACCGGCACCGCGGCACCGAGGTCGCCGGCTGGGTGGGACGCGCCGTCGCCGTCGGGACCGCCGCGCTGGTCGCCCTGCTCACCCTCACCCGCGACCTGGCGCCGCTGGCGCTGCCGTTGATGCTGCTCGTCGCGTTCACCCTGTGGCGCGGCGCCGGGCAGTCGATCCGGATGGCCCGGATCAGCCGCCGCTTCCCGCTGATCGACCTGTCCCGGCTGGCCCGGCCCGTGCTCGCCGTGCCCACCGGCACGCCGCTGGCCGAGGCGTACCGCCGCCGCGCCGAGGGGAGCACCCCGGGCGCGGCCCTCGTGGTCACCGACACCGCCGGCCGGCCGGTCGCCCTGGTCGACCCGGCGGCGGCGGAGGCCGTGCCCGTGGAACGCCGCCCGTGGCTGGCCGTCGACGCGGTCGCCCGCTCCCTGGCCAACCTGCCCGCGATGCCGGTCGGGCTCGACGGGGAACGCGTGATGGAGACCGTGCAGACCCACCCGGGCGCGCAGTACGTGGTGACCTCAGGCGAAGATGTCGTGGGCATTCTGCACATCGCGGATCTGGCTCAGCTCCTCGAACCTCAACGGAAGATGAACACGTGACCGCAACTCCCCCCGCCGCCACGGCCGACCCGGGCACCCCGGTGCCCGCCGACACCCCGGCGCTGCCCCCCGTGCACCGCGGCCCGTTCCGGCCCGGCGACCGGGTGCAGCTGACCGACCCCAAGGGGCGGATGCATACGGTCACCCTGGAGCCGGGCAAGGCGTTCCACACCCACCGCGGCATCCTGGAGCACGACGCGCTGATCGGCCTGCCGGACGGCAGCGTGGTCACCACCACCGGCGGCGGCACCGCGTTCCTGGCCCTGCGCCCGCTGCTGTCGGACTACGTGCTCTCCATGCCGCGCGGCGCCCAGGTGATCTACCCGAAGGACTCCGCCCAGATCGTCGCCATGGGCGACATCTTCCCCGGCGCCAAGGTCCTGGAGGCCGGCGCCGGCTCCGGCGCGCTGTCCTGCTCGCTGCTGCGCGCGGTCGGCACCGAGGGCGAGCTGCACTCGTTCGAGGTGCGCGACGACTTCGCCCAGATCGCCCGGCGCAACGTCGAGGCGTTCTTCAACGGGCCGCACCCGGCCTGGCACCTGCACGTCGGCGACGTCGCCGGCTGCTCCGAGACCGGCTTCGACCGGATCATCCTCGACATGCTCACCCCGTGGGAGACCCTCGACATGGTCGAGCGGGCCCTGGTGCCCGGCGGCGTGTTCATCGGCTACGTCGCCACCACCCCCCAGCTGTCCGAGCTGGTCGAGGCGCTGCGCGAGCGCGGTGGCTGGACCGAGCCGCGGGCCTGGGAGTCGCTGGTGCGCGACTGGCACGCCGAGGGCCTGGCCGTGCGACCGGACCACCGCATGATCGCGCACACGGCGTTCCTGGTCTCCGCGCGTAAGCTCGCCCCCGGCGTCACCGCACCGCCGCGGCGCCGCAAGCCCAGCAAGGGCGCCGAGGCGTACGCCGAACGCCGCCAGGCGCTGCGCGAGGCCGAGGCCGCCAGGCAGGCGGCCGCCGCGGCGCAGCAGACGGCGGCCGAGGACACGGAACGGCCGTGACGGGGCGGCGGGGCGACGAGGAGTGAACGGACGGATCCCGCCCGCCGGCGCGTACCGGCGGGTCGGGCACGGGGAGGTGGCATGAGCCGGCCCGGCTTCGGCGGGGGTGACCTGCCGGCGGTGTTCCCGGACTGGTCGCCCTACCAGGACCTCGAGTCGGCGGCCCGGGCGTACCTGCGGGACCCCGACGTCGCGCTCGAGGCGCTCGGCGGGGTGCTGCGCGGCGCGTCGGTGCTCGGCTTCACCCTGGAACGCTTCGTCAACGAGGTCAACGGGGTGTGGCAGGAGGTCGTGGTCTGCGACGGCAGCCGCCTCGTCCTCTGGCACGGCGAGGACGTGCCGCCGGGGGAGGGGCCACCGGGGTCGATGACCTCGTCGCTGCGGGTGGTGCCGGTCTCCACGGTGACCGAGGTCGGCTGCCGGCGCCGGCTGACCCGCGACGACGACGGCGGGATCCGGGTCGACAGCATCGACGTCTACCTGCTGCTCACCTCGCTGGACGAGGCGCCGCCCAGCGACGAGGCCGTGGGCGCGCCCCGACACGACGCGCTGCGCTTCGGCAAGACCCTCGACGACGGCGGCGCGGGCCAGATCGCCCGCCTGGAGGAGTTCGCCCGCCTGGTCGCCTCGGTGGTCGGCCGCCCGATGCTCTGAGCGGGTGCGCCCTGCTCTGAGTGGTGCGCCGGGCCGGCCGGGCCCTGAGTCGTACGCCCTGACCAGCCGGGTCGCCCGGGCTCGCACGGCCGGGTCGTCCTCCCGCGCCCGAGGGCGCGGGAGGACGACACGGCCGTCAGTCCTCCTCGGCCTCCGGGCCGGCCACCTCGACGCCGTCGCTGCCGCGCACCACGTGGATGCACTCGCCCGGGCACTCCTTCGCCGAGTCGATCACCTCGAGGCGCAGGTGCTCCGGCACGTCGACCCGGCTGCCCGGCGCCAGCCGCAGCTCGCCGTCGGGGCCCTTGACGTACGCGAGCCCGTCGACGTCGAACTCGAAGACCTCGGGCGCGTACTGCACGCAGAGCCCGTCGCCCGTGCAGAGATCCTGGTCAACCCAGACCTGCAACTGGTCCGTCACGACCTCCGCCACGGTGCACCCCCCATGTTCTCCCGTCCCACGCCCCGACGGTACCCGAACGCCCGGACCGGCCCCCCGGGCCACCCTTCGCGATCAAGGTTCGGTGACGAGCGCGTTGCGTGGGACCGAATCGGCCTCATAGCGGCTAGTGTTAGGGCAGAACGTTCAAGCCCCCCGGGGAGGTGGGACGTGGCACGCAGCGACGACGCGGACTCGCGCGCCGCACGGTGGGAGAAGGAGGCCCACGATCTCTCCACGCAGGTCGCGTTCCTTCAAGAGGAACTCGCTCTGGTGCGGCGCAAGTTGACCGAAAGCCCCCGACACGTCCGGCAGCTCGAAGAGCGGCTGGCGGCCACCCAGGCACAGTTGGCGCGGCTGACCGAGAACAACGACCGGCTCGTGAGCACCCTCAAGGAGGCTCGCGCGCAGATCGTGACGCTCAAGGAGGAGATCGACCGCCTCGCGCAACCGCCGAGTGGTTACGGCGTCTTCCTCGCGCGACACGACGACGGCACGGTGGACGTCTTCACCGGCGGACGCAAGCTCCGCGTCGCCGTCTCACCCTCGCTGGACGTCGCCGAGCTGCGGCGCGGCCAGGAGGTCCTGCTCAACGACGCGCTCAACATCGTCGACGCGTTCGGTTTCGAGCGGGTCGGTGAGGTGGCGATGCTCAAGGAGATCCTCGCGGGTCCCGACGGCAGCCCGGGCGACCGGGCCCTGGTGGTCTCGCACTCCGACGAGGAGCGCATCGTGCACCTCGCCGACACCCTGATCGGTGCGCCGATCCGGGCCGGCGACTCGCTCATGATCGAGCCCCGCTCGGCTTACGCGTACGAGCGGATCCCGAAGAGCGAGGTCGAGGAACTGGTCCTGGAGGAGGTGCCCGACGTCGACTACACCGACATCGGTGGCCTCCACTCGCAGATCGAGCAGATCCGCGACGCGGTGGAACTGCCCTTCCTGCACGCCGACCTGTTCCGCGAGCACCAGCTCCGCCCGCCGAAGGGCATCCTGCTCTACGGTCCGCCCGGCTGCGGCAAGACGCTGATCGCCAAGGCGGTGGCCAACTCGCTGGCGAAGAAGATCGCCGAGCGGGAGGGCAAGGAGAAGCACACCAGCTTCTTCCTCAACATCAAGGGCCCGGAGCTGCTCAACAAGTACGTCGGCGAGACCGAGCGGCACATCCGGCTGATCTTCCAGCGGGCACGCGAGAAAGCCGGCGAGGGCACGCCGGTCATCGTGTTCTTCGACGAGATGGACTCGATCTTCCGGACCCGCGGCTCCGGCGTCTCCTCCGACGTGGAGAACACCATCGTCCCGCAGCTGCTCAGCGAGATCGACGGTGTCGAGGGGCTGGAGAACGTCATCGTCATCGGCGCCTCCAACCGGGAAGACATGATCGACCCGGCGATCCTGCGCCCCGGCCGACTCGACGTGAAGATCAAGATCGAGCGGCCGGATGCCGAGGCGGCGAAGGACATCTTCTCCAAGTACATCCTCTCCGGGCTGCCCCTGCACCCGGACGACCTGGCCGAGCACGGCGGCGACCCCCAGGCCACCGTCGCGGCGATGATCGACGCGGTCGTGCTGCGGATGTACTCGGAGACCGAGGAGAACCGCTTCCTCGAGGTCACCTACGCCAACGGCGACAAGGAAGTCCTCTACTTCAAGGACTTCAACTCGGGCGCGATGATCCAGAACATCGTCGACCGGGGCAAGAAGATGGCCATCAAGGAGTTCCTCACCTCCGGACGCAAGGGCCTGCGCCTGCAGCACCTCCTCGACGCCTGCGTCGACGAGTTCCGGGAGAACGAGGACCTGCCCAACACCACCAACCCCGACGACTGGGCCCGCATCTCCGGCAAGAAGGGCGAGCGGATCGTCTACATCCGCACGCTCGTCTCCGGCGGCAAGGGCGCGGAGGCCGGCCGGTCCATCGAGACCGCCAGCAACACCGGCCAGTACCTCTGACGGACACCCGCACGGGGCCCGCGACGCGTCGCGTCGCGGGCCCCGTCCCGTCCGCGCCCGGCCCTGCGCCCCCGCCGCCCGGTCCGCCGCGCCCCCTTCCGTCGCGCGGCCGACTACGCTCGACGTGACGGGGGACCGGGTCGGGCGAGCGAAGCGGGTAGGTCGATGAGCGTAAGACGGATCATGGGCACCGAGGTCGAGTACGGCATCTCCGTTCCCGGCCAGGCCGGGGCCAACCCCATGGTCACCTCCTCCCAGGTGGTCAACGCCTACGGGGCGCGTCCGGAACTCAACCGGGGTGGCCGCGCCCGCTGGGACTACGAGGAGGAGTCGCCGCTGCGGGACGCGCGCGGCTTCACCTACTCCGGCGCCGCGTACGACCCGGCCGAGGCGCTCGCCGACGAGGACCTCGGGCTGGCCAACGTGATACTCACCAACGGGGCGAGGCTCTACGTCGACCACGCCCACCCGGAATACTCCACCCCCGAGGTGACCAACCCGCTGGACGTGGTGCGCTGGGACAAGGCGGGGGAGCGGGTGATGGCCGAGGCGGCCCGCCGCGCCGCCACCATCCCCGGCACCCAGCCGATCCACCTCTACAAGAACAACACCGACAACAAGGGCGCCAGCTACGGCTCGCACGAGAACTACCTGATGCGCCGCCAGACGCCGTTCGCCGACATCGTCGCGTACCTGACGCCGTTCTTCGTGACCCGGCAGATCGTCTGCGGCGCCGGCCGGGTCGGCATCGGCCAGGACGGCGGGCAGAGCGGCTTCCAGATCTCCCAGCGTGCGGACTTCTTCGAGGTCGAGGTCGGCCTGGAGACGACCCTCAAGCGGCCGATCATCAACACCCGCGACGAGCCGCACGCCGACGCCGACAAGTACCGCCGGCTGCACGTCATCATCGGCGACGCGAACCTGTCGGAGATCTCCACGTACCTCAAGGTCGGCACGACGGCGCTGATCCTCACGATGATCGAGGAGAAGGCGCTCGGTGCCGACCTCGGCATCGCCGACCCGGTCAGCGAGCTGCGCGCCGTCAGCCACGATCCGTCCCTGTCGCACCGCATGCGGCTGCGCGACGGGCGGCGGCTGACCGCCCTGGACGTGCAGTGGGCCTACTACGAGCGGGTGCGGTCCTTCGTGGACGACCGCTACGGCACCGACGCCGACGAGCAGACCCTCGACGTGCTCGCCCGCTGGGAGCGCGTGCTGGACCGGCTGGGCCGCGACGTCATGCTCTGCGCCGACGAGCTGGACTGGGTGGCCAAGCTGCGGCTGCTGGAGGGCTACCGGGAGCGGGAGCAGCTCGGCTGGGGCTCGCACAAGCTCCAGCTGGTCGACCTCCAGTACTCCGACGTACGCCCGGAGAAGGGCCTCTACCACCGGCTGGTCTCCCGGGGCGCGATGAAGACGCTGCTCGACGACGAGCAGACCCGTACCGCGATGACCGAGCCGCCGGAGGACACCCGGGCCTACTTCCGCGGCCGCTGCCTGGCCCAGTACGCCTCCGAGGTTGTGGCGGCCAGCTGGGACTCGGTCATCTTCGACGTCGGCCGGGAGTCGCTGGTGCGGGTGCCGATGATGGAGCCGGAGCGCGGCACCCGCAAGCACGTGGGCGCGCTCTTCGACCGCTGCCCCAGCGCGAAGGACCTGTTGGAGACCCTCACCGGCGGCTGAGGCGTCGTCGACGGATTCCCGCCGTGCGCCGAAGCCGGCGCGCGGCGGGCTTTTCGTCGCCTCCGCGAGGTAAGTTGATCGCAGGGCGATCGTGGAGGAGGCAGCAATGGCCACTCGTGACAGCGGCGGGCAGTCGCAGTCGGGCAAGTCGCGTCAGGGCGAGGAGATCGAGGACGTCACCACCGAGGCGAACCCGGAGGTGGCGGAGCGGCACGCCGAGATCACCGAGGACGTCGACGACCTGCTCGACGAGATCGACTCCGTCCTCGAGGAGAACGCCGAGGAATTCGTGCGCGGCTATGTCCAGAAAGGGGGGGAGTGATACTTTATGCCCGATTCGCCTCAAGCGTCGGGCAAGGTATGCCCCCAGTGTGACCGATTGCTGCCCGCCGCCGAGTTCCACCGCAACCGGCGACGGGCGGACGGGCTCGCCTACTACTGCAAGTCGTGTGCGGCGGCTCGCTCCACGGCGAGCCGCCGCAGGCGTGGCATCGGGCCGCAGAAGCGGTCGGCCACCCCGGTCGGCGAAGGGCTCAAGTGGTGCCCGGACTGCGACCAGGTCAAGCCGGTCGACGAGTTTCCGCGCACGACCAAGAGCAGCGGCCGGCACAGCTACTGCAAGCCCTGCCACAACGCGCGTGGCAGGGAGACCGCTCAGCGCCTGTACGGCGGCACGCGCGAGTACCACCTGCGGCGGCGCTACGGCGTCGGGGAGAAGGAGTTCCAGGAGCTCCTGGCCGAGCAGGGCGGGGTCTGCGCGATCTGTGGCACACCGGACCCGCAACATCTGGACCACGACCATCGCACCGGGTGGGTGCGCGGGATATTGTGCTTCAACTGCAACGGTGGTCTCGGCCAGTTCCGTGACGATCAGTCGCGGCTGGCCGGGGCGATCACATATCTGAGAGGAACCACGTGGCAGCGGGTTTTGATCCATCCGGGCGTCTACCAGATGTGTTCACCAACGCGGGGACGTCCTCCTTCACCTCGTTCCTGAGCAAGGTGGCCCCCGAGATGCTGCCCGGCCGCCGGCCACTGCCGCCGGGTATGGCCGCAGACATGGCGCCGCACGCGACGACCATCGTGGCCATCTCGGCCGCCGGCGGCGTCGTGATGGCCGGCGACCGGCGGGCCACCATGGGCAACCTGATCGCCCAGCGCGACATCGAGAAGGTGCACCCGGCCGACGCGTACTCCCTGGTCGGCATCGCCGGCACGGCGGGGATCGGCATCGAGCTGATGCGACTGTTCCAGGTGGAGCTGGAGCACTACGAGAAGATCGAGGGCGCGATGCTCTCGCTCGACGGCAAGGCCAACCGGCTCGCCTCGATGATCCGCGGCAACCTGGGCGCCGCGATGCAGGGTCTCGCGGTGATCCCGCTCTTCGCCGGCTACGACCTGGCCGCGAAGGACCCGGCGCGGGCCGGGCGCATCTTCAGCTTCGACGTCACCGGCGGCCCCTACGAGGAGACCGGCTACGACGCGATCGGCTCCGGCTCGCTCTTCGCCCGGTCGGCGCTGAAGAAGCGCTTCCAGCCGGGGCTCTCCATCGACGAGGCGGTCCGGCTCGCGGTCGAGGCGCTCTACGACGCGGCCGACGACGACACCGCGACGGGCGGCCCGGACCTGATCCGGCGGATCTACCCGGTGGTCATGACGGCGACGGCGGAGGGCACCCACCGGCTCACCGACGAGGAGATGTCGGCGATCGCCGAGAGCGTGGTCTCCGGCCGGATGGAGAACCCGGGCGGTTGATCCGCTCCCGCCCGCACCAGTCAGCAGCCGTCAGCACAGCGCCCTAAGGAGAACCGCCGCCGTGGCCATGCAGTTCTACGCCTCGCCCGAGCAGATCATGCGCGACCGCTCCGAGCTGGCCCGCAAGGGCATCGCCCGGGGCCGCAGCGCGGTGGTCCTGAGCTACGAGGGCGGGGTGCTCTTCGTCGCCGAGAACCTCTCCAGCGCCCTGCACAAGGTCAGTGAGATCTACGACCGGATCGGCTTCGCCGCCGTCGGCCGCTACAACGAGTTCGAGAACCTGCGCCGCGCCGGCGTGCGGATGGCCGATCTCAACGGCCTGAGCTACGACCGGCGCGACGTCACCGGCCGGGCCCTGGCGAACGCGTTCGCGCAGACCCTGGGTGCCATCTTCACCGAGCAGTCGAAGCCGTTCGAGGTGGAGATCTGCGTGGCCGAGGTCGGCACCACCGCCGAGGACGACGAGCTCTACCGGCTCACCTACGACGGCTCCGTCAACGACGAGCCGGGCCGGATGGCGATGGGTGGGCAGGCCGAGGCGATCACCGGCGTGCTGAAGTCGCACCACCGCCCGGACATGTCGCTGGGTGAGGCGGTGAAGGTCGCGATGCAGGCGCTGAGCAGCGTCGGGGGAGAGGGCGGCGCCGCCCGGACCATCGCCGCCAACCAGTTGGAGGTGGCGGTCCTGGACCGGCGCCGGGTGGGGCGGACGTTCCGCCGCATCACCGGGGCCGCGTTGACCGCGCTGCTCGACGGCGACAAGGCCGCCGAGGAGCCGGTGTCGGCCCGTCCCGAGGCGCCGACCTCGCCGACCGAGGAGGCGAAGAAGCCCACCACGTCGGCCGGCTCGGCGGACCTGGAGGGCCAGGAGACCCCCGAGGCGTAGCGGAGCACGTCCCGGGCGGGCGGCCAGGCGTCTCGGGACGCCCGGCCGCCCGCTCCGTCGTGTGGCGGTGCCCCCGGGCCGTCGCAGGCTGGCTCACGCGGCCTCCGCCGCTCCCGGGCCTCCCGGGATGAGGGTGCCGGGGTCCGGGACGCCGAGCGTCCACCTGGGACGCGGCGGCCGGTCGGGCGCTCACCGGGCGGCGCGCCGCGGTGTGCGGGGTGGGCCGACGGGCACCCCGGGTGAGACGGGCGCGGTGTGCGCTGCCCATCTGGGGCCTCGGGCGGCTAATGTCTCATCATGGAGCGGCGAATCTTCGGCCTCGAGACCGAGTACGGCGTCACCTGCACCTACCGTGGGCAGCGGCGGCTGTCCCCCGACGAGGTCGCCCGGTACCTCTTCCGCCGCGTGGTGTCGTGGGGCCGGTCGAGCAACGTTTTCCTGCGCAACGGCGCCCGGCTCTACCTGGACGTCGGTTCGCACCCGGAGTACGCCACCCCGGAGTGCGACTCGGTGGTGGACCTGGTCGCGCACGACCGGGCCGGTGAGCGGATCCTGGAGGGTCTGCTCGTCGACGCGGAGAAGCGGCTACACGACGAGGGCATCGCGGGCGAGATCTACCTGTTCAAGAACAACACCGACTCGGCCGGCAACTCGTACGGCTGCCACGAGAACTACCTGGTGTCGCGGCACGGGGAGTTCGGCCGCCTGGCCGACGTGCTGATCCCGTTCCTGGTCACCCGGCAGTTGATCTGCGGGGCGGGCAAGGTGCTGCAGACGCCGCGCGGGGCGGTCTACTGCCTCTCGCAGCGCGCCGAGCACATCTGGGAGGGCGTCTCATCGGCGACGACCCGGAGCCGGCCGATCATCAACACCCGCGACGAACCGCACGCGGACGCGGAGCGCTACCGCCGGCTGCACGTCATCGTCGGCGACTCCAACATGAACGAGGTCACCACGCTGCTCAAGGTCGGCACCGCCGACATCGTGCTGCGGATGATCGAGGCCGGGGTGGTGATGCGCGACCTGACGCTGGAGAACCCGATCCGGGCGATCCGCGAGGTGTCGCACGACATCACCGGGCGGCGCAAGGTGCGGCTGTCCTCCGGCAAGGAGGTCAGCGCGCTGGAGATCCAGCAGGAATACCTGGCCAAGGCGACCGAGTTCGTGGAGCGGCGCGGCGGCGACCAGACCGCCAAGCGGGTGGTGGAGCTGTGGGGCCGGGTGCTGCGCGCGGTGGAGACCGGCGACCTGGAGCCGGTGTCCCGGGAGATCGACTGGGTGACCAAGCTGCGGCTCATCGAGCGCTACCAGCGCAAGCACGACCTGCCGCTGTCGCACCCGCGGGTGGCCCAGATGGACCTCGCCTACCACGACCTGCGCCGGGGCCGGGGCCTCTACGGGCTGCTGGAGCGGCGCGGCGAGGTGGACCGGGTGGCGACCGACCCGGAGATCTTCGAGGCCAAGGAGACCCCGCCGCAGACGACCCGGGCGCGGTTGCGCGGGGAGTTCATCCGGCACGCCCAGGAGAAGCGGCGCGACTTCACCGTCGACTGGGTGCACCTGAAGCTCAACGACCAGGCGCAGCGCACCGTGCTCTGCAAGGACCCGTTCCGGGCGTACGACGAGCGGGTGGAGCGGCTGATCGCCAGCATGTGACGGCGACGCCGGCCCGGTGCGGTGCTGACCGCCGTCCGGGCCGGCGGGGCCGGTAGGCTGACCGCGCCATGACGACTTCCGAACCTCCCGAGAGCGGCCGCCAGCGGCAGAACTGGGCCGAGCGCCGCCGCGAGAAGATCCGCGCCGAGATCGAGCGCAACCGCCGCGGCGAGTACACGGTGCCCACCTGGGTGCTGGCGCTCGCGCTGGTGCTGATCGTGGGCGCCTGGCTGGCCCTGATCTTCCTGGCCTGAGCCGCCCTGGCGCGACGTCGTGGCGGACCGCCGGGGCCGCAACCTCGAAGTTGCGCCGGCCCCGGCGAAGCTGGAACCGTCATGCCCGTTGGGCAGTTCCGGTGGCCGGCCGCGCACGCCGTGGTCGCGGCAGGGAGGGTGACGGCATGGCGCACATCGACCTAGGTCTCGACGAGCGGGCGCATCCGGGCATCAACGGCCCGATGCGGTTCCGCCCCGAGACGGCCAAGCCGCTCAACGAGTTGGCGGAGACGCTGCTGCGCGCCCCGCACCCGACGCTGAGCCCCGGCGAGCGGGAACTGATCGCGGCGTACGTGTCGGGGTTGAACGAGTGCCGGTTCTGCTGCGCGTCGCACTCGGCGTTCGCGGCGGCGCAGCTGCCCCTGGGCATGCGGCTGGTCGACCAGGTCCGTGCCGATCCGGCGACCGCCGAGGTCAGCGACAAGCTGCGGGCGCTGCTGGAGATCGCCGGCGCCGTGCAGCGCAGCGGCCGTGACGTGACGGCGGAGCTGGTCAAGGCCGCGCGCTCCGCCGGCGCGACGGACCTGGAGATCCACGACACGGTCCTCATCGCGGCGGCGTTCTGCATGTTCAACCGGTACGTCGACGGGCTGGGCACGCTGGCCCCGGAGGACCCGGCGGTGTACGAGTTGACCGCGGAACACATCGTGCGCTACGGCTACGGCGCGAGCTGACCGGGCGCCGCCGGGCGTTCCGTCGGCCGGGCCCGGCCCCGCCGGCGGGCGCCGCGCCCGCGACGGCGCCGGACGGCCGGGCGGGTCAGGCCAGCAGGCGTGCGGAGTGCCGGCCGGCCGCGGCGGCGGCCAGGAAGTAGGCGTGGTCGGCGTCGAGGCCCCGGCCCATGGTGGACAGCGGCACCGGCGCGGCCCGCAGCGCGGCGTCTAGCCCGTCGGTCGGGACCCGGACGAGGGTGTGCCGCGCCGCGAGGGGCGCCAGCGCCGCGTCGACCTCGTCGGCCAGCGCCGGGGCCAGGCCGTCGGGCACGACCAGCTCGGCGGGGGCGAGGGCCACCCGGCCGTACGCGGTGAGGCTGTGGTGCGACACGCCCCGGTGCCGGGGGCGGGGGTCGGCGTCGGAGATCCGCAGCGACCCGACCGGGCGCCCGCCCAGCGTGGCGACGGCGTTGACGGCCTCGCCGACGGCCACCCCGGAGAAGCCCCACCGGGTGCCGGTGCCCAGGTTGCCCGGCCCCTGGGCGACGACGACGACGTCGGCGCGCAGCACGTGCCGGGCGGCCAGCAGCCCGCTGTGCACGGTGCTCGCCTCCAGGTCCCCGCCGAACGCCTGGCCGACGGTGACCGTGCCGACGAGGTGGTCGCGCAGCCCGGCGAGGGTGCGGGAGAACCAGGCCGGCAGTGCCCCGCCGTCGGTCAGCAGGTACGCCACCCGGGCGGCGGGGGCGTCGGCGTGGATGCCGGCCAGGATCGCCGGCAGGGCGGAGTGCAGGTCGGCGGTGACGACGGGCAGGCCGGCCAGGTCGTCGGCGGCGGCCATCACCTCCCGGTGCGGGGACGCCTCCTCGTCGACGCCGAGCAGGATCGGCTGCAGCGGGGTGTAGCGGGCCTTGACCAGGTGGCCGGCGTCGCGGGTGTCGAGGGCCTGCGGCGGGTCCGGCGGCAGCCGGTCGGGCAGCGCCACGACCAGGGCGTACCCGCCGGTGCCGAGGCCCATCAGCAGCGCGCCGGCGTTGAGCAGTACCCGGTCGCCGGGCTCGGGCCGGCCGACGAGCGCGGGGTAGGCCAGGGCGCGTACGGTGCCGCCGTCGGGCAGGTCGACGTCGAGTTCCATCGCCCCGCTCCACTGCCGTCGCAGCGCCGTCACCGTTCCCGACCGCCATCGCACCATGCCCGGCACGCTAGCGCGCCGCCCCGCCCGGGCGCGCCCGGGGCGGCGTGCCCGGGGCGGCGGTCAGCCGCCGGGACCGTCCGACCCCGGGTCGTCGCGGGGCCGGCGGTGCCGGTCGGGTCGAGGAAGACGTAGCGGACGGCCGGGTGGCGGGCGGTGAGCCGCCGCTTGGCCTGGTCGGCGGCCCCCGCCACCGCGACGGTGCCGACGCGGTCGGTCCTGACCTCCGGCTGGGTCAACACGTCACTGTAGGGTCGTCGGCGGCCGGCCGCCCGGCGACCGGTCCACCGGTCGGCCGCGACGCGGCGCACGTCCTGCCCGCGTGGGTGCACGGGCACGGCGGGCGGACTGCTAGCGTCTACCGCGTGTCGCGGACCCGCACCGAACGCCTGGTCAACCTGGTTATCTGCCTGCTCTCCACGCGACGGTTCCTGACCGCCGCGCAGATCGCCGCGACCGTGCCCGGCTACGAGCACGATCCGGACGACGCGCGTGACCACGAGGCCTTCCAGCGCAAGTTCGAGCGGGACAAGGCCGAGCTGCGCGAGCTGGGTGTGCCGCTGGAGACCGGGACGGCGAGCGTCTTCGACGCGGAGCCCGGTTACCGGATCGCCCACCGGGAGTACGCGCTGCCCGACATCCCCCTCGAACCGGACGAGGCCGCCGCGGTCGGCATCGCCGCCCGGCTGTGGCAGCACGCCGGCCTGGCCGCCGCCGCCTCCTCCGGGCTGGCGAAGCTGCGCGCCGCCGGCGTCGACGTGGACCCGCAGGCCACGCTGGGCCTGGAGCCGATGGTCACGGTGGACCCGGCGTTCGCGCCGCTCACCGCGGCGGCCCGGGACCGGCGCGAGGTCAGCTTCGACTACCGGGTGCCCGACCGCGACGACCCCACCCGTCGCCGCCTGCAGCCGTGGGGCGTGGTCTGTTGGCGGGGCCGCTGGTACGTGGTCGGGCACGACCTCGACCGTGAGGCGACCCGCTGCTTCCGACTGTCCCGGGTGGTCGGCACGGTCCGGGCGGCCGGCGCCCCCGGGGGCTACGAGCCGCCGGCCGGGGTCGACCTGATCAGCCACGTGGCCCGCTGGTCGGGGCCGGCGGAGCGCACCGGGCGGGCCACCGTGCTGGTCGCCGCCGGTCGCGCCGCCGGGCTGCGCCGCTGGGCCGTGGGCGTCAGCGCCGGGCCCGACGGCGACCGGCTCGTCCTGCCCTACGCCGACGCGGACTTCCTCGCCGGCCAGCTCGTCGGTTACGGCCCGGACGTGCGGGTGCTAAATCCGCCGGAGGTGCGCGACGCGGTCATCCAGCGGCTCAAGGAGATCGCCGCCCGGCACGACGACCTCGCGGTCGCCGGGGGTGTCCGGTGACCCGGCCGGCCGCCCGGGGCGGCTCCCGCGCGTCGGCCGACCGGTTGGCCCGGCTGCTGAACCTGGTGCCCTACCTGCTGGCCCGGCCCGGCATCGAGCTGGCCGAGGCGGCCGGTGACCTGGGCGTCACCGAGCGGCAGCTGCGCGAGGACCTGGAGCTGCTGTGGGTGTGCGGGCTGCCCGGCTACGGCCCGGGTGACCTGATCGACATGGCGTTCGACGGCGACCGGGTGACGATCACCTACGACGCCGGCATCGACCGGCCGCTGCGGCTCACCCCGGACGAGGCGCTCGCGTTGGTGGTGGCGCTGCGGATGCTCGCCGAGATGCCCGGGGTGACCAACCGGGAGGCCGTCGAGCGGGCCCTCGCCAAGATCGAGCACGCGGCCGGCGACCTGGTGGCGGCGCCGGTCGAGGTCCGGCTGCCCGCCGACACGCACCGGGTGGAGCAGCTGCGGACGGCCGTCGAGAGCGGCCGGGCCCTGCGCATCACCTACTACACGGCCGCCCGGGACGAGACCACCGACCGCGTCGTCGACCCGCTGCGGATGCTGATGGTCGGCGGGCGGGCGTACGTGGAGGCGTGGTGCCGCCGGGCGGAGGCGGTGCGGCTGTTCCGGGCCGACCGCATCGACGCGGTCGCCGAGCTGGACGAGCGGGCGGCGGTGCCGCCGCAGGCCCGCCCGCACGACCTCACCGAGGGCGTGTTCCGCCCGTCGCCGGACCTGCCGCTGATCACCCTGCGGATCGGTCGGGGCGAGCGGTGGCTCACCGAGTACTACCCGTGCGAGCGGATCGAGGCCGGCGGCGGCGACCACTGGCTGGTCTCGCTGCGGGTCACCGACCTGGGCTGGGCCCGCCGGTTCGTGCTGGGACTGGGCCCGGACGTGACCGTGGTCGCCCCGGCCGAGCTGGCCGAGCAGGTCCGGGCCGCGGCGGTCGCCGCCCTCGACGCGTACGCCTCGCCGCCACCCGTGCCCGTCGGCGGGCCGGACACGCCGCGGGCGGTGTCCCCGGCCGACCCGGCGGTGACCGCCGGCACGCAGTAGGCTGGCCGCCGTGGTGAAGTGGATCGTGCTCGCGGTGGTGCTGTTCGCGCTCGTCGTGTTCGTCCTGGCCCTGCGGCCGGTGCTGGGGCGGCTGCCCCGGCTGCGTCGCGCGGCCGTGGCCCTGCAACGGCGTGCGAGCGAGGCGGAGGCGCTGCGGGAGACCGCCGAGACCCTCCAGGCGCGGGCCGAGGCCCTCCAGGAGCAGCTCGACACCACCCAGCGGCGGCTGGCCGTGATCAAGGCCAGGCGCGGCGGCTGATCGGTCGATGCCCGGTCGCTGCGCGAACCGGTCCGGTTGCGCGCAGGAACGATCCTTCGGCAGACGGTTGACGGGACGTCCCGCGTTGGTCAAGACTTCACCGGCCGGGGGCGAACCCGCACCACCCGGCGGGTGGCAGCGGCCGTCGGCGGACGTACGATGGGCTGCGGTACAACCCCACACGACGACACAGAGCGACTGGAGCTTCCCATGGGTGCCCTCAAGCCGTGGCACATCGCCGTACTCGTGGTCGTGCTGATCCTGCTCTTCGGCGCGAAGCGGCTCCCGGACGCGGCCCGTTCGCTGGGCCGTTCGCTGCGGATCATCAAGGCCGAGACCAAGAGCCTGCACGACGACGACCGCGACCTCGCCGAGAAGGCCGACGCGCAGTCCGCCTACCAGCCGCTCCCGCCGCAGACCGTCCAGGGCCAGCCGTACGCGCCGCCGCACCCCGGGCAGCAGCCGCACGTCGCCCCGCAGCAGCCGTACGCACCCCCGGTCAACGACCCGGCGCAGCGCGTCCGCGACAACTGACCGAAGGGCCCGAGACCCGTGGCCTTCGCCCTCAAGAAGCGCGGCCCGAGCAACTTCGAACGGGCCGCCGACGGCTCGATGACGCTCATCGAGCACATCCGCGAGCTGCGCACCCGGTTGTTCCGGGCCTCCCTGGCGATCGCGGTCGGGCTGATCGGCGGCTTCCTGCTCGCCCAGCCGGCGTTCAACCTGCTCAAGCAGCCGTACTGCCGGCTTCCCGGCATGGTGGTCGACGGTGAGTGCCAGAACTTCCTGATGCTCGCGCCGGCGGACGGCTTCGTCCTCAAGCTGAAGCTGGCGCTCTGGATCGGGTTGATCATCGGTGCGCCGGTCTGGCTCTACCAGCTCTGGGCGTTCATCGCGCCCGGCCTGCACCGCCACGAGCGCAAGTGGGCGTACCTCTTCGTGGCGATCGCGGCGCCCCTGTTCGCCGCCGGCGCGGTGCTGGCCTACTTCGTGGTGGACAAGGGCCTGGCCTTCCTGCTGGAGGCCGGGGTCACCGGCACCGACTCCCAGCTGGAGGTGACCCGGTACATCTCCTTCGTCACCAACATGATCCTGCTCTTCGGGGTGGCGTTCGAGTTCCCCCTCACCCTGCTGATGCTGAACTTCACCGGGGTGGTGAGCGCCCGCCGGCTGCTCAGCTGGTGGCGGGCGGTGGTCTTCATCTGCTTCGCGTTCGCGGCGGTGGCCACCCCCGATCCCGGGCCGTTCGGCATGACCCTGCTGGCGCTCTGCCTGTCGCTGCTCTACTTCGTCGCCGTCGGGGTGGCGTTCCTCAACGACAGGCGGAAGGGACGCGGCAAGGAGATCTACGCCGGCATCGACGACGACGAGGTGTCGCCGCTGACGTTCGACCCCGAGCCGGTTCAGGCCGGGCAGCGGGTGGACGCCAGCGCGCCGATCGTCGCCCCGGAACCGGTCGCCGCGCCGGCGCCGATCGACCGGCGCTACGACGACATGACCTGACCGGCCGGTCGTTCCCCGTAGTCAACGGCAACAAGCCCTCCCTCGCCGGGGGCTTGTTCCGTTTGCGGCCAGGGGCCGGCGGGGGTGGTCGTCGCACCGTGCGGGCCGCCGCCGGGGTGGTGCCGCCCCGCGCGGTGTGCCACTCCCTTAACGCACGTCGGGTCAGCCGTCAGCACCCAGTCGACAATCCGTCATGAGGCACCCACGAGCTGCAATCGGGTAAGCAGATCTTTACGATGTGTCGACGTGTCCGACGAGGGAGGTCGCTGTCCAGTGCGTCGCCCGACGTTTCGTCGTCCACCTCTCGCCGCGCCGGAGGTCACCTCCCCGCCGCGGCGGCCCGGGACGCCCGTCGCCCCGTTCGTCCCGCCGCGGACAGCCGCCGCAGGGCCCGGCGTCCTCGGCGCCGCCCTGTCCGGAGGTGAGGATCGCGGCCTGGGCCTCCGGTGCCCGGCCGATTCGTCACCGCCTCGCAGGCAGTGCAACGGGGAGCTGTCGACA